>JAAGNR010000064.1 GCA_010435995.1 Ferrovum sp.
ATGATGGGTGTTGGGGTCGGACTGAACGATATCCTCACCCTCGCAGTAAAGCCCTTTGAACGAGCCGTCGAGCGCTGCATCAAACATGTTGGGAATACGCAGGCCGGGATCAGCCCGCAGTCCAACACCCCAGTCGCGTTCAAACGATTCACGAGTGACGTTGTCGGAAACATGACGATAACCGGGAAACTCATGGGGGAAAGAACCCATGTCACACGATCCCTGGACATTATTTTGCCCGCGCAGAGGATTGACCCCCACCCCTTCGCGTCCGATATTACCGGTGGCCATGGCCAGATTGGCAATACCAATCACGGCCGTAGACCCCTGAGCATGTTCGGTAACCCCCAGACCATAGTAAATTGCCGCATTACCTCCCGTGGCATACAGACGCGCAGCACCACGGACTTGTTCAGCCGACACTCCTGTTTGTGCCTGTAAAACCTCCGGGCTATTTTCCGGCTGACGGACAAAGTCACGCCAGACTTCAAAGGCAGCGATATCACAACGCTCCCGTATGAATTCTTCATTAACCAGACCCTCGGTCACAATCACATGGGCCAGTGCCGTGAGCATGGCCACATTGGTTCCAGGACGCAACTGCAAGTGATAGTCGGCCTTGATGTGGGTGGAATCCACCAGATCAATGACCCGAGGATCGATGATAATCAGACGAGCTCCCTGACGCAAACGTTTTTTGAGACGAGAGCCAAATACTGGGTGAGCATCCGTAGGATTGGCTCCCATCACCAAAATAACCTCGGCTTTGTCTACCGATTTGAATGTTTGGGTTCCAGCCGAAGTCCCATAGGTTTGTCCCAAACCATAGCCGGTGGGGGAATGGCACACCCGCGCGCAGGTATCCACATTATTGTTGTGAAAAGCGGCTCGCACCAATTTCTGGACCAGATAGGTTTCTTCGTTGGTACAGCGTGACGACGTGATCCCGCCGATTGAATCCACTCCGTACTTATCCTGGATTTGACGCAAACGGCTAGCGGCATAGCCAATGGCTTCGTCCCAGCTGACGGTGCGCCAGGGGTCGCTGATCTTGTCTCGGATCATGGGGCTGAGACGACGATCCTTGTGGGTCGCATAACCCCAGGCAAAACGTCCCTTGATACACGCATGGCCTTCATTGGCGCGCCCCTCTTTCCATGGCGTCATGCGCACCACCTGCTGGCCTTTCATATCCGCCTTGAAGGTGCATCCCACTCCACAGTAGGCACAAGTGGTGAGGATGCTGTGGTCTGGCTGACCTTCCTTGATCACCGACTTTTCCACTAAAGTGGCCGTGGGACAGGCGTTGACACAGGCTCCGCAGGACACACACTCCGATTCCATGAATGATTGACTCTCCCCCGCAGCCACTCGTGACTGAAAGCCACGCCCCGCAATCGTCAGAGCAAAGGTCCCTTGAACTTCTTCACAGGCGCGCACACAGCGATTGCAAACAATGCACTTGGAGGGGTCATAGGTAAAGTAGGGATTTGAACTGTCCTTCTGAGCTTGCAGATGATTCGCCCCGTCAAAGCCATAGCGCACATCCCGCAGACCCACGGTTCCTGCCATGGTTTGCAGTTCACAATCGCCATTGCTGGCGCAGGTGAGACAGTCAAGGGGGTGGTCGGAAATATAAAGCTCCATGACTCCGCGACGCAATTGTGCCAGTTTGGGTGACTGAGTACGGACCACCATGCCTGCTTCCGCCGGAGTGGTGCAAGAGGCCGGATAACCGCGACGACCATCGATCTCCACCAGACAGAGCCGACAAGAACCAAAGGGTTCGAGAGAATCCGTAGCGCATAATTTGGGAATCTGGGTGCCTGCCTCAACCGCTGCGCGCATCACCGACGTCCCTTTGGGAACAGATACAGAAAATCCATCGATGGTCAGGGTAACCGTATCGGTATTGAGACTGACGGGAGTGCCATAGTCAAGGTCGTGCAGGGGAAGGGTATCCATGGTCAATCCTTTAGGCCGCCAGAGTATCGGCCGAGTGGAGATGAAAATCTTCGGGGAAATGATTCAATGCCGACAAAACCGGATAGGGAGTCATCCCGCCCATGGCGCACAATGAACCATCCAGCAAAGTCTGACAAAGATCACGGAGCAACTGGCTATGGGCCAAGGCTTCTTCCGGGTGATCCTGCAGACGACGAATGACCTCCATCCCGCGGGTTGACCCGATGCGGCAAGGGGTACACTTGCCACAGGATTCAAGGGCACAGAATTCCATGGCGTAACGCGCCTGTTCCGCCATATCCACTGTGTCATCAAATACCACCAGACCACCATGGCCCAGAACATTGCCCTGAGCAGCCAGAGCTTCATAGTCCATCGGTGTATCGAGGGATGCATCAGGCAAGTAGGCACCCAAGGGTCCACCAATCTGTACTGTTTTCAAAGGGCGCCCTGAATGTCACCAGCAGTCCGAATTTCCCATAAAACAGCAGGATGAAATTCCCGAAGGCAAGTTGAGGGTATTGGATCATTTTTTGATCAGAACGAGGGATAG
>JAAGNR010000005.1 GCA_010435995.1 Ferrovum sp.
AATCTTCATTTGGACGCTCCTCCCGTTTTGTGGTCTACACGACCCACACTTTGGCACTTTGATGCCGTTTGGGGAAGTGGGCGTCCATTCCATTACTAGACCGTCCCCCCCACCGTCAGCCCATCGATCCGCAAAGTGGGTTGCCCCACGCCCACGGGCACGCTCTGGCCTTCCTTGCCGCAAACCCCCACCCCCGGATCCAGCGCCATATCGTTGCCAATCATGGAAACTCGGGTCAAGACATCCGGACCATTACCAATCAAAGTTGCGCCCTTCACGGGATAACAACGTTTCCCATTTTCAATCCACCAAGCCTCTGAGGTAGAAAAGACGAACTTGCCACTGGTGATATCTACCTGCCCACCCCCAAAATTGACGGCATATAGACCGCGATCGATGGATGCAATGATCTCTTCCGGATCATGCGCTCCATTCATCATGCAAGTATTGGTCATGCGCGGTAAGGGCAAATGGGCAAAGGACTCGCGCCGTCCATTCCCAGTGGGGGCCATCCCCATCAAGCGGGCATTCAGACCATCCTGTAGATATCCGCGAAGAATTCCTTCTTCAATCAGCGTGGTACATTGCGTAGGATGACCTTCATCATCCCACTGCAAAGAACCACGTCGATTCACCAGCGTTCCGTCATCCACCACCGTCACCCCGGCGGCCGCCACTTTCTGGCCTATGCGCCCACTAAAGGCTGAGGTTCCCTTACGATTAAAATCCCCCTCCAGGCCATGACCAATGGCTTCATGCAGCAGAATTCCGGGCCACCCCGACCCCAGGACCACCGTCATGCTGCCCGCTGGAGCTGGACGCGCCTCAAGATTGGTCAGCGCCTGATGAACCGCTTGGCGTGCATAACTTTCCAATACGGCATCGGTGAAATATGCGTAGCCGAAACGTCCACCACCTCCCGCCGACCCCTGCTCCTTCACTCCGCCCTGTTCGGCAATCACCTGCACTGAAACCCTTACCAAGGGACGAACATCAGCCTGCAATCGACCATCGCTACGCGCCACCAGAACAACCTCGTACTCCCCCGCAAGGGAAGCCATGACCTGCACAACGCGCGGATCAACTCGGCGCGCCAATGCTTCCAGTCGCTCCAAAAGTTGTACTTTGTCGCCATCTGCCAAGGAAGCCAAGGGATCATGGGGCAGGTACAGGGGAGTCTTCAAACGCTGGGAACGCCCCAGCACCGGAGAGGAGGCGGACTGTCCCGAACGCCCAATGGCTCGAGTCACACGAACCGCCTGTTCCAACGCCTCCAGATGGATATCATCAGAATATGCAAAAGCCGTTTTTTCCCCACTGATGGCGCGAATCCCCACCCCTTGCTCAATATGAAAAGAACCGGATTTCACCACCCCTTCTTCAAGACTCCATCCCTCCGAACGAGAATACTGAAAATACAGATCAGAAAAATCCACCTCATGGGTGGTCATCTGTCCTAATACCCGTGCTAAAGCCGCCTCATCCAATCCATAAGGCGTCAATAGGGTCGAAGTGGCCATCGCCAATAAATTATCTTCCATCGATATATCCTGAGTCATAGTTGCCGCCACACGGAGCGAACGGTATTATTTTCTGACCAATGCCTTGCCGTCACAGGCCACAACCCGCTGTGACAATGCCGGCAACTGACTGCGCAACTGGGTTTGATGCACTGGGTTAACCCCCGCGATCACTACACCGGAACCCCGTGGCAATTGATCAAGCACCACCCCCCAAGGATCAACAATCATGCTAGCTCCATGAGTCTCACGACCATTCATGTGATAGCCTCCTTGAGCCGGAGCCACAACATAGGCCAGATTTTCAATGGCACGAGCCCGAACCAATGGCTCCCAATGCGCCCGCCCAGTGGTTTCCGTGAATGCCGCAGGAAGAAAAATCAGATCCACTTCACCCATGGCGCGAAAAAGTTCGGGGAAACGCAAATCATAACAGATCGATAATCCGATTCGCCCAAAAGGAGAATCGAATGCCACGACTTCATTGCCGGCTTCGATGGTATGAGACTCATCATAGTATTCGGCCCCACGCTGGAAGCCGAAGAGGTGAATCTTGTCATAACGGGCCACACAGTGACCGTCTTTATCGTATACCAGACAACTGTTGCGGATACGATGGGGGTCCGTTCCCTTAAGAGGGACCGTTCCTCCCACAATCCATACCCCAAAGCGCTTCGCCGTGCGTGCCAGAAACTCCTGGATCTGACCTCGTCCAAATGTTTCAGCCACCGCCACTTTGTCCGTATCTTTCATTCCCATAATGGCAAAATACTCTGGCAAAGCCACCAGAGATGCTCCCGCATCTGCCGCAGTCTTGATCAACCGTTCGGCTTCAGAAAGATTGGCGTCTACCTGCGGACCTGACGCCATCTGCAACGCAGCCACCCGAAAACTCCCAGGTAGAGGACGCGCCTTCCCAAACCCCACATCGGGGGCCATTACTCGCACTGCTCGTTTCATTTCAGCCTCCATGCTCAAGAGATCATCTCAAGGACGATTGAATGGTTGTATCAGTGGATCATCCCATGATCCCTGAATGGTATATTCATAGGTTAACGCCTGATCCAGTGGGTTGCCGAACAATTTCTGCAAAAGATAGGATGCTGCCCCCGCCACGGGCCCGCCCACCACAGTGGATGCCAGAGTCACACTTCCCCCCACTGCGGGGACGACTTTAGCCACCAAATCACTGGTTTCTTCGACCAAATTCACTTTACCTTGCAACTTCACTCGCGCCGCCGGTCCTTCCATCTCGAAATCATGGGTTTCCAGCAAACCGCGAACCAACTTCAGGTCCGCATCCAAATGATCAAAAGCGAATCCTTCTGAGAAGACATCATGGAAATCCAAGGTGATACGACGCGGAAGCGTTTGCAGACTGAATAACCCAATCAAACGCCCCATGCCTCCGGGTTGCACCTTGGAAAACTGCCCCTCACTCAAATTGACCACGGCACTCGCCTCCAAACTGTTGAGAGAAAATTCCTGTGGACTCCCTGGCCATCCCACCGTTCCATGCCCTTCCCCAGAACCCCTGGAAATCAATCCCGGATATCCCAGGGAATCCAGAAAACGCCCCAAATCATCGGTTTTTACCCGCCAAGTATAGAGGTTAGACGGAATTGGACCATCGCGCCATACGCCACTTGTCTCTACCTGGGTAGTAGGAGCATCCATCTCCAGGCGCTCTAAGCGCCATTCCCCTCCACCGTGCTGAATCCCCACCAGATGCAACTGGCCGCTCAAACCTGCGGGCCAAACAAAGTGATCAACCTGCAGATTTACGTCCGGCATATCCTGTGCGTGCCATTGTGCCGATGACGAAGCGGGGGACGGGTCTCCCGAATCTCTGGCAGGAACAATCAGATGAACAAAATGTCCCTGCAAATTTCCGGGAGGTGCGGGGTTCCAGACCAGATCTCCCTCAGCGGTTGTCCCGTAAGCATGCACATTCCAGCGCTCCCCTTCCAACGCCGCGTCAACCCGCACATCGGGCCAACGCCGCTGATTCCACACTACCTCACCGAAACGCACGGCAATCCGCATGCCCCCCCCTCCTCCCGCCAACTCTCCCTGATGAAGCGGCAAGTAAGACTGCCATGCATCAAGATTCACTTGTGGCCACTGCCCTTCCAAGCTCAAACCCGAGTTCACGGAGCTGGCAGCAGTATCCTGACCCAGCCAAATTCTTCCCTGGCGCAAGGAAAGTTCAGGGAACGCATCGTTTCTACCCTGCGGCGAAGGCTGCGACTGGAATATCAGGTGCGCTCCTAACACCGTCCCCAATTGCCCTTGTATTTCTTGCTCCGCACCGTGCATCTGAAGATGCATCACCAGAGGCAAAGCCCCCCCAGCTTCCTTATGCAAAGGAGCAGGAAATCCCAAAGACAAACCGACCAAAGACGAATTCATCCAAAACTCGGGGTCCCGCTGGTCCTTTTGTTCCACTCGCCCCGACCAATCGGTTTCCCCCTGAAGTTCTCCCCACTTCCCGCCCAACTCATGGCGCAATGTGGCCGCAGTCACATGCCCCGCAAAAGAAGCGCGCAGCGTATGGTGGGGTCCCCGTGTGGCCACAAAACCGGTATGCGCACCCAAAACCGGCACCACACCCGTCACATTGACTTGTACCTGGCGCCCCTTGACCATGACGTGTCCTTCCCAAGACACCGGCCCCTCGAGTCGACTGAGCAAGGGCTGCCTGAATCGATGCTGCAATGCGGAGCGGGATGTGGTCCCCACGAATTTGAGATCTACCCCCCCCCCTTCTTTCGACCCCAGAGTAAATACAAAGGGTTCACCCAGATACAACCCCTGAGTCCACAGTCGCGCTTCAACAGAGGAGTGAGCAAAAGCAAACTCCCCCTCCCACGGTTCACTTCCCGTAACATCCGTCAAAATAGGTTCATCATAAATTCGGCGTAACTGACTCCAGTCACCCTTCCCGCTGGCATGCAGATGGAGTGTCCCTTGAGGGTCGGTAGTAAATGCTAGGGCCGCCGGACCGCCCAGCACCACCGCTTGCAGGTTTTGCGAAGTCAAGGACTTTTCGGAAAATAATATATGTCCGCGAATGTTAGACAGTGGGGGCAGCACTCCCGCAACCCCCCCACCAACGGAGGCTCCAAGAAATTCGTAATCGCCTTGAACATGGGTATTCTCTGGATGGAACAAGGGGATTTGCAACGCCAGATTGAGATGGCCTTCTCCGCTTCCAGTCCACCCATCAAGAGCATGATCCAGATAACCATTGACGGGGCTTTGATCAATGAATTGCAGCCCCGAAACAACCCCTCCCCGCGCTTCCCCAGTCACCATTAAAACCGCATCCTGGCGAGTCATATCAGCAATGCGCGCATGAACACTCTGCAGTCGTGCTCCCTGAATCGATCCCGATGTCGCCTGCACGTCCAGCGCGCCCCCCTGAATGGTCAGGGTGCCATCGATGCCTGCCACAGCGGGCCACGCCGGATCAAAACGCAAACCCACTCCATGCAATTCGGTTGATACCCGAAAAGTGCCTCCCTGATCATCCACAAACGGAAAACGTGGTAAATCCCCCGCCACCTCAAACTTGACCGGGTTAGCCTCTCCTCCCTGGAGCGCCTGTTTCAACCAGTTGCGAGCCACACTGGATACCCCCAAAGGAATGTAGCTCCATACTGCCTCAGGGCGCGCATGCGTCAAATCTCCCTGCAAGTGGGCCTGCCCCAAACCTGCCGCCCCCCATTCCAAGGACCCCTGAATTTTCCCTGACAGGTCAGAATTGGTCACCTGCAAACGATGAACTTCCATATGCCAGTGATCTTCCTGACGCTGCCACGCCGTATCCAACTGAAAAGACTGTAACTGTAACGGAGCAACGAAAATTCCAGGCAACGCCCATTGCGATGCCAGACCAGCGCCGCGAATACTTCCCCCCTGGGAATCAACCCGCACCTCCCCTGTGAATGCGTGAAGCGCGGGGAAACCATTCCAAGCATTCACCGAAACATGTTGCAACTGTCCAGAAAAACCCAAGGTCTTTGCGGCGTCCTGCCCTTCCTTCCAGGTTAAGTGCATCTTTTCTACTTGCCCAGACAAGCCCAGGTCATGCCACAATTTGCGCTGACTTTCTGTCAGGGGCCAAACATTTTCAAAGGGATGTAAAAGATCGAGATCAACAAACGACGCCTCAAACTGACCTTCCGTTGCCGTAGAGTGGAAATGAAGGTCCAATGGACGGACAAAATGGGGAATGGATTTCCCGATCAACCGGACATGGCGCCAGTGCCAGTCGCGCACCCCATCATGCCAGAAAATGCGCAATTCCCCTTGTAATCGGGCAATTTCAAGGGGACGTTCGGCCCCCGGAATATGCCAGACCAAAGGGTGCAAATCCACTTCAGAAAGCATCTCCCAACCACGTGCCGGAGTCAATTCAAGGGTCAATTGCAACCTTCCCTGGGCGCGTTCTACCCCGTTTAATGCCTCGATCCATGGGGTCAGAGCCACCCAATCCACTTGCTCTGCCTGGGCCTCCAGTGTTCCCTGCCAATCGGCCAGAGCGACCACGTCATTGCCGCGCAGGACACCCTTGATCTGCAATGGCGTAGACAACTTTGAAGGGGGGGCAAAAGACAAGTTAAAACGATGCACTCCAGAACCATTGCGCCATCTCAGATTGACCTGCCGCAAATTCAGATCGGGTGCATGGCGCTGTTCATCTCGCCAGATTACCCGTCCTCCGGAGATCTGTATCTCTCCCTGATGCATGAACCAATCGAGAAAGGGACTAGACCCTTGTCCGATTTCTGGCAAAGGAATACCAGAAAGAAAGAGTTTCCCCGTAGCACTACGACGCAAAATCAAGTCTGGCTCTTCGAGGATGAGCCGATCAAAATCCACACGCCCCCGAAAAAAACCCACCAAATCTACGCGCGCCAACAACCGCTTGACCGTAACTCCAGGATTCCCCTGAGGATCGAAGACCACAATACGTTCCAAAGCTAGGGTTGGCAACCAATGAAACCCCTCGCCCGTGAGCGCCCCCACCTCCACGCGACTGCCCATGGCTCGGCTCAAGGTTGCCACCACCTGAGGACGATAGCGGTCCACATCGTGCAAAACGACCCACTGCACGCCCCCCCAGCATAGGAGAAAGAGCAAAGCCACAAGACCTGCTATCCACAACAGAGCGCGGCGAGAATGATGAAAAATTGCCTGATGGCTAACCATAACGCTCCCATTATAAACGTACAACCTCTGGAGCAGGTCAGCAACTTCCGTTAGAATGGGTGGTTTATAGCTTAGGAGTTCGCTTCATGTCCATGTCCGATCGGGACGGCACCCTCTGGCTGGATGGCCAAACTATCCCTTGGCGCACAGCCAATACCCATGTATTGACCCATTCCCTTCACTATGGCTTGGCGGTCTTTGAGGGAGTGCGCGCCTATCGGACCGAGGAAGGAACCGCGATCTTTCGCCTGCGCGACCATACGGAACGGTTGCTTCGTTCTGCCCACATTCTACAAATTCCTGTTCCCTATTCTCTGGACACCTTGATGGCCGCCCAATGCCAAGTGGTGACAGAAAACCAATTGGCAGAAGCTTATATTCGTCCGCTGGTTTATCTGGGCTCGGAAAAAATGGGCGTTTCTCCACGGGGCGCCAAAACCCACGTCGCCATCGCCGCATGGCCATGGGGAGCCTACTTGGGCGAAGAAGCCTTGCATCAGGGAATTCGGGTCAAAGTGTCATCCTACACCCGCCACCACCCCAACATCACCCTGTGTAAAGCTAAAGCCAGCGGCAATTACATGAACTCCATTCTCGCCAACAACGAAGCCACTGCCGATGGCTACGATGAAGCCCTTCTGCTGGACGTGGAAGGCTTTGTCGCCGAGGGATCGGGAGAAAACCTGTTCATGGTCAAACGCGGAGTTCTTTATACCCCGGATCTCTCCAGTGCACTGGAAGGAATCACCCGAGAGAGCATCATTCAACTGGCCCATGAAGCGAACATCAAAGTGGTGGAACGACGCATTTCACGGGATGAACTCTATTGTGCCGACGAGGCCTTCTTCACGGGGACCGCAGCAGAAGTCACCCCTATCCGCGAAGTGGATCGACGGACCATCGGTTCAGGTACCCGCGGACCCATCACACAGGCACTGCAGTCAGCCTACTTCGACTGCGTCAAAGGGCGTTCGCCAAAACATCGCGATTGGCTCACTTTTATCGGAGGTTGACCCCCTATGAGCGATTCTTCCCAGCCCGCTTCCACAGTACACGTCACCGCCAAAGATCTGCCCTTACACTGCCCGCCTCCCAACGCCTCTTTGTGGGATGCCCACCCTCGGGTATACCTAGATATAGCGCGCACAGGACACATTGCCTGCCCATACTGCGGGACCCACTATGAATTGAGTGGACCTGCCCCCCACGGCCATTGAAAAAAGTTCTTGTTGTCGGCGCAGCCTGGGTCGGTGATGCTGTCCTCTCGCAACCAATGCTCGCGGCCCTCAAACACCAGGGAGCAGAAATCACCGTGCTGGCCCCCCGTTTTACCCATGGGGTACTCCAGCGAATGGACGAGGTCACCCATTTACTGGACCATCCCTTCCCCCACGGTTCTTTGGACCTGTCAGGACGAAGGCGGCTTGGCCGAACACTGAAAGCGTCTGGTTTTACCCAAGCCATTCTCCTGCCCAACTCATTCAAATCGGCGTTGGTCCCATGGTTTGCCAAAATTCCGCAGCGCACAGGCTTCATTGGAGAACAGCGCCAATGGCTCCTCAACGATGCGCGCGCCCTAGACCGTCACGCCCTTCCCCTTATGGTACAGCGCTTTCTTTCCCTGGCCGACGCTCAGGGGCTATGTCCAGATCCCTGCCCCCGCCCACGCCTCACAATCCACCCAGAGGCACAACAACGTACCCGCGAACGCCTCGGTTTGACCAGTGCTCAACCGATTGCCATTTTGTGCCCTGGAGCTGAATATGGCCCCGCCAAAAGATGGCCTCCACATCACTATGCCCATGTTGCCCAACAGTGGATAAAGGAAGGGTGGCAAATCTGGATTTTGGGATCGCCCAAGGACCGCCCTGTAGGAGAAGCCATTGCCACCACCCTGTCCGGACCCGTACATAACCTATGCGGAACCACCACTCTGGATGAAGCGGTGGATCTGATGGCGCTGGCACAACGAGTGGTCACCAATGACTCCGGCCTGATGCATGTGGCAGCGGCCCTCGAACGTCCTCTGGTGGCGCTATTTGGTTCCTCTAGCCCAAAATTTACTCCGCCACTCTCCCCTTCTGCACAGGTTTTGAGCCTGAATCTGGATTGCAGCCCATGCTTCAAGCGAGAATGTCCGCTGGGACATTTGCACTGTCTGGTCAATCTGACGCCCGAATCGGTCATCGATTATTTCAAAAACCCCAGCTGAACGATCATGCCCGCAATCCACTGGACGGCGGTAGCCACCATCATGAGAACCCCCACAGCCGTGCGCACGGGATAATCATGGCTTTCCGTCAGAAATACCCAGCAACACAGCAATCCAACCCGTTGATGCAAAAACTCGGGGATCGGATAAGATTCTCTGGCTTCTTGATCCAACTCGGCACGCTGAACAAAGGCTTCCCACAAACGATGCCGCTCTTCCTCAGAGAGACCGGAAAATAGATACGCTTTCATGGCGTCCTGCTTTTCTCCAGCTCGGCTTTGCCATAACTCTTGATTTGTCGCGCCAACCACTCGTTGGCGTGGTTGACCTGTCCCTGCACAAAACGCTGCCCCTGCCCGGCAAATCCGGTATCTACTTTGGCATGGCCAATCAACGCTGCAGCAATCTGGGGCACATGACTCATGAGATAGGTCAGAATGCTGGCAGTCACCACCAATAGCACGGCCAGAGCCATGGTATCTGCGGGTGAAGACTGCTGAAGCACCCCGCTCTGGGCCATCATCCATTGCTGCAGTTGCACGAAAACCGGTTTTGCCATGACCAAGACGGTGACTGCCACCACCTGATAAAAACAAGCGACGAACAGAAAGCGCACCCACCCCAGAAAAAAATCTCGGGTACTCTCCCATAATAGCCATGGAATAAAAAACGGCCCGACAGCCAAAGCAATTCCAGCCAAAGCATTGCCCATTACATGAATCAACGCTACCAGAGTCAGCGCTACAAGAAAGATACAGAGCGCCACAAACAATAGTGCCATGGTCATCAGCCATTCTCCCAAGGCCGACCAGAAAGTTGCAGATAGGGGGGTGGCTCCGGCCAAGTATTGCCCTGGGCTGGAAACCATCCCATCCCAAAGCGTCGTGATGATATCGGCAAATACGCTCCAAGCCGTGGCAAATCCCTGACTTTGGCCCTGGGGGCCAGCAATGGCAGCAGTCACCGTCACACACCCCTGGTAAATTCCCTGATAAAAGACCCAGTCGTAGGACTGCAAAAACCAACGCGTCAATCCTGCCAGAAAAATAAAACGAATCAAGTGGGTCAGCACGGCCCCCAAATTTTCTCCCGCCCCCGTTTCGAGCAGAATATTCACCGCTGACCAGGAAAACGTCAGAACCAGCAAAGAGCCATATAAACTATCAGCCACTCCACTCATCCGCCCATGAAGTATCCTTCCCCCCTCCAATAAAGCCATGGCCATTTGGTCAATGACCGCTGCACTCAAGGCCATCATGGTGTGGTTGCTGCCATGCCCATTACCCCCCACCCTTGCACCGCCTCATCCTGGCGAAGTTGATTATGCAACTGCTGAATTTTTTGGGCTTCAGACTGCATTCTCTGCTGCAGTGTCAGGGCAGCACTTCCGTTGGCCAGGACAGCCTGCTGCTGTTGAGCCGAATTATTGGCTTGCGCTGTGGCAATCAAACTCATGAGCTGAGCATTTTGTCCTGCCAGAAGATTCAAGTGCTGGTTGACTGTCTGAAGACTTTGCTGCATCCCCACTGTTGCACCAATCTGCCCCTGGAGTTGCTGAATTTGCGCATAAGATCCCTGCAAGGATTGCAGAGTCGTCACTTCCGATTGAAGAGCCGCGTCTAGCCCGCCTCCCTGAGATTGGGAGAGTTGAATTTCCCGGTTCAAGTAATCCTGCGGCGTCAACTGCAAACTCGCCATCTGTTGTGCCTGACTGAGCAAATCCTGATGCAATCCAGAGAGTTGTTGCATCGTTCCACTCAATACTTGAGACAAATTCTGAACCACGGCGATCTGCTGTGTGTAGGGTTGTAAAACCTGTGTCAGCACCGCCTGCGGCAAGGACCGCAAATTTTGCAGTTGCGAGGCCAATTGCTGCAACAGAACCAGATACGACTGCACCTGTTGCGCCGTCTGTTGCACCGCATTGGCTGCAGTCAAGGCCGTCTCTATGTGATTGATCGGGTCATAAACCAACATTCCAAAGGCTTGCACTACGGGCGTCACCATCCCTCCCGCCAAGCCCACCCACCAGACCACTCGACCCAGCCACTTCATACGCCACCTCTCCCATCGATCATCATTTCACTGGGCGTTCCTCCCTTTGTCTCCTGCGCCAACGCCATAAAATAGGCTTCTTGGCCATACAACTGACCGTTCCGACTTTGCACAAGTCCATCGAACAACTGCAGCGCATGGGCATCGGAACGTAACCAAGCGAGAACATCGCCATCAAAATGCGCCTCGAGCAACACGCATTCGTAGGGGGTATGTAACAAATACTGACTTTTCCGCTGTGCCCGCGCCAAGACTTCGGTTTGAGAATCCAGCAAACCAAATTGCTTGCGATATAGATCACGGTGAACAAACGCCTGGGGGTTGGGAAGAAAAATTCGCGTGGGAACATTGTCTGCAATGGTGGAAAAAATATCCGACCCCGACAAATCATCTAGGGATTGCGTCGCCATAATCACCGAACCCAGTTTTTTTGGCAGAGTTTTCAGCCATTCCCGAATGCGTCTGGAAAACACCGGATCTGCAAGCATGAACCATGACTCTTCAATGTAGATCAGCGTCGGGGAGCCCGTTCGGGCTTCCAGCAAGGTTTCTATACGATGAAAGGCCCATTCAAGAAACGCTCGGGCCAGGGGAGGTTGGCGCAAAATATCGCCCATTTCGAAACAAGTCAACGAAGACCAATGCAGGTCGTCCTCCGCATGGTCGAAGTAACCGCCCCATATGCCGCCATCCAGCCATGGCGCAAGCTCTTCCACCAGATTCGCCGGTAATAATCCCACCAAACTTTGCAACCGATGCAGGGAAGGTGAGAGGGAAGCCATGCCCTCCAAGGCGTGGCATACCCACTGAAACTCCTGCGCGCTCAAATGATGACCGCGCGCGCCCAAAAGCAATTCCACCCAACCGGACAACCAGGTCCGCTCCGATTCGTGTACCACCCCAACAAAGGGATTGATTTTCATGCTCCGACTTCCCGGATCAAAACACTGCCCACCCTGTAACACAGTAGGAATCCGACAGGAACGATCCTTATCAAAAATGATGGTGTTCGCCGGCGCATACTTTTGAAACTGGCTGAGGACAAAATTCACCCAAACTGACTTCCCGGATCGGGACGGGCCCACAACAAATGTGTGTGCCAAGTCATGATCATGCAGATTGAACCTATAAAGGCCACCATCCCTCGTCCTGAACACCGTTAGCCCAGGAGAAGGGATCCCGCGTTGTTGACTCAGATACAAGTTCTCCCGTCTTCCCGAGGGGAATGTCCGAAATGCGCATAAATCGGCCCAGTTGGCCGTGCTGACAAAATGCCAGCGCACCAGTTCGCCCCATTGCCCAGGAAGCGAACCAGACCAAGCCGAGTTGAGATGTAGCCGTTCCCGCAACAGCAAATAGCCTTCGGCACGAACGACCCGTGACACTTCGGCAACAGACTGATCCAAATCGTCCAATTTATCTGTCCAAACCAAAATTGTCACATTGACATAGCCGTACAACCGCTTTTCTGCCGTCATATCAGTTAATGCTTGCCGGGCTGTGGCTGCAGATACCGCACGCCCAGTATCGCGCACCACGCTCTCCTCTCCGGAAATCGCCTCGCGCACATAGCTGAAGAGAGATTTCTGCAAATTCAGGTGGAAGCGTTGTACGTTCTTGATGTACCGGCGCGCCTGATCGCTGTCCACCAGCCGCAAGACCTGTGATAAGGTCAAGGCTACAGGGACTTGCAACAACGCATCCAACATTCCCGGGTAAGTGTCTGAAGGCCATGCTTTGAGACTCAGTGCAGCACCGTACCGTATCCCGGCAGGTCCTTCACAACGCACATGATCAGCGGCAATCACGATTCGCTCTTCCCCCAAAAACCCATCCAGATACCCTTCACAAGGCTGAGCCAAACGGTCACGCGAAGGGCTGGTCGGACTGCTCATTTCCTGCAGGAACAAGAGTAGGGATTCATTTTCCAGGCGACATAAACCCAAGGCAGGAACTGCCTGACAAAATTGGGTCAGCATTTCTTCGAACCGTGCCAAACGACGCTGTAACCGCACCTGATCACGATGTAGGGAAGTTTCATACCCCAGTCCGGCCGGGCGCAATCCTTGCAGCCACGACTTTAACCTGCTCGACTCCTGATCCCCAGGGGTATACAGCAAAGTCAAATAATGACGATTGAGAAAATGGGGGAGACGCGCCATGGAAGCGCAATATAGCCGGTCAATGGCAGAACTACCGGGATGGGGAAAGCAACTCGGTGCTGGGGACATCACCGGACGGCGAAGCACCGTGGACCAGAGGGTAAATCGCGGGTCCAGGCCACGCAACCCAGCCTCCAGATCGGCGCTGGCACGATCTACTTCCTGAGGATCGCAACTGTCCACAAATAATCCGCGCAGGGAAAAACAGGCCAGCAACCCCCCATCCTTATTCAGCACCACTCCTGGAGTCAACTGCAGCAACCAAGGAAGAATCTCCGTCAATGACCGGGACTGCCGATGAAATTGTCGGGCCTGCCTCCGCAAATTCAACATACCAACCCCCGCCCCCATCCTGCTGGCCGTTTTCCTCGACCAGACCCGGCATGGGGCCACGGATCATAGCTGTCCGCCTGACGGTTATAACGGGCATAGATCTGGCGCATGAACGGATCGTCTGCCGTGATATGCCGCAAAAACCCATGAATCAGCAACGCCACTCCCAGCCAGCCATAAAAATGCAAATCCCCAACCAACGCGATAGCCAAAGTAGCATTCACAATCGCAAATGGTTTTTCCACACCGGCAATCAGCAAGGGTTCCCACAAACAGCTGTAACAGGGAGAAAGCCTCCCCGCAGATCTCACAGACACCCCGGCATGACTACCCCAGGAAACAACGCCGTGATAATGCTCACCACAGACAAAGCGCAGGACATACCCAATAACCAACTGGCAATCCGCGCCACCACCCCCCCAGTCTCGGCATACATGAACATGATTCCTATCATGATGGTCGCCACCACCGATAAAACCACCGCCACTTGCCCCTTCAAACTGCTGGCCACCGCACAGATGGGCCCCTCCCACGGCATAGGGGTATATACCGCCCAGACGGCAGGCGAGATCAATAAAATTCCGCAACCCACCCCCTGTAAATATCCGTGGCGAAAAATACTTTTTTTGCGCATTCCACAACATTCAAGACAGCTGATATCGTCCATTGTCATATCCCTCCACTTGTTGTAATTGTTGGATAAACCGAACTCCCCTGACCCGAGCCAAATGGACCACCCCCTGAACCGAGCGTCCCACCTGACGGGCAATGGCTTCTTCGCTCCACCCCATCCCCGCCTGCAAAACCAATTGCACCATCCGTTGCAATGCATCCTCGGAACTATTGGCATGGAGTGTTCCGAGACACCCGGAGTGCCCCGTATTCATGGCTTGGAGCAAATCAAATGCCTCCGGTCCACGAACTTCCCCGACGATGATTCGGTCTGGCCGAAAGCGCAACGCCTGGCGCACCAGATCACGTAACGTTACGCCTGCTGATGGAATCGCTTCAAAAATCACATGGTTGGGACAATCCAGCTTGATCTCGTGGGTGTCTTCTATGACCACCAATCTTTGATCCTTGGGAATCTGCGCAATCAAGGCGTTGAGCAGTGCGGTTTTACCCGTACCAGTCCCGCCACTGACCAGCAGGTTCCTTCCTTTGACCAACCATGAAATCAGCCGATCCAGAAGCTCATCCTCACGGAAAACCTCCTCAGAACAAAAAGTTTCCGGCGTGGGGAGTCCCCCATCGGGTACCGAGAAACGCCGCAAAGGAAAAATTTCAGCGCCATGCTTTCGTATGCAGAGGGCGGGGCCAAGCACAGCAACAGGAGGTAACACCGCCGAGATGCGCCAATGAGAAAATGCCGCGTCCAATACTCGACTTGCCGAAGAAAATCCTGCATCACGAGCCGCCAGGGCGGCGACCACATGAATGACATTGAATCCGTCCTGTGCCGAAAATTTCAGCCCAAGGGGAAGCAGACATCCTCTTTGCTCCACCCACACCTGATTTGGGCCATTGACCATGATTTCGCGGACCGAGTCATCCGCCAGCAAACCGCCCAAGGCGCCGAGGGCATCGTAAAGCATGGATTCAAGATGAGAGGAGT
>JAAGNR010000065.1 GCA_010435995.1 Ferrovum sp.
CCCCAGAATAGCATCGTAATCCCCCCTCCACCCGCCAGGATGAAATGCTCAAAGGCTTGTTGCCGAGCAAAGTAGCCATTGGTGAGATGGTAGATGGTCACCAGATAAAGAGAAGCCAGCAGAAATATTCCCAGAAGATTCTTCAGACGTTTGAGAATTTCAGGATGGAGATCGAGATCTTTCCAGTGATAGATTCCAGCTTGGGCGAGCAGAAACAACGCCAACCCCCAACCGAAGGACAAAACAATGAACAGCGGTGGCAGCAGAGCAGAGGCATAGGCCTGACGCGCCACCAGAAAAGCAAAGATCAACCCGGTCCCCGTGGTCAAAATAAAGCGCCAGAGGAACACCAGAAATCCTGCAGGCTTGGACCACGCCCCCATGGTCTTATCCAGGAGAGTCCAAAGATACAGGGCCACCGTGCCAAACAGTCCGGTGTAAAGGAGGACATTCCAGGCGAAAACCGAAGTGGGATTGTAATTGGTCGCCGCCACGATGACTCGGTCGGGGCGTCCCAAATCCAGCATCAGCACCATTAATCCTCCTGCCAGCAAAGCCACTGCCATCAATCCCGCCAATGGCGCGCGAACTTTGTATACCTTACGACCAAATACCGAACCAATGGAAGCCACATTAAGCACACCGGAAGCTGCCACGATCATGAAAATGGCGAAAACATGGGGCAACCCCCAAACAATCTGATTATTCATTCCGCTTATGATGTGGCCGTGCTCCTCCATCATCCAGGCGGCCAACAACCCTATCCCGGTCAGCCCGGCAGAAACCCCCAGTAGCAGGTAAAAATTGCGTAATTCCGTGCGAATTCGAGTGGCATCCATGCTCATAATGGCTACAGTCCTACAAAAGAAATCCCCGTATTCAACCCCAGATCATCGCGCAACTTGACCGAACTGACTTCGTGCAAGCGGCGGGAAATGGGGCTGTTCGGATCATTCAGATTACCAAACAGGATGGCTTCTTTGCCTTCCCCGGCACAGGCTTCCACACAGGCAGGAGATTGCCCCTGGTCCACCCGATGAACGCACAGCGTACAACTTTCCACCGTTCCCTGACCTCGTGGGGTATGGCCACTATGGTCGGTGACCGGTTCATGGACAAAAGAACGGGCTTTGTAGGGGCACGCCATCATGCAATAGCGACATCCAATACACCGATGCTTGTCCACCAACACAATACCATCAGCACGCTTGAATGAGGCCGCCGTCGGGCAAACATCCACACAGGGGGGGTCCGCACAATGTTGACACATCATCGGTAGGGAAATCTTGCGGCCCGTTCCTTCCTGTACCAGATCCACCTTGCGCATCCACTGAGAATCGGTGGGACGTGTCTCGCCGGATAACCCATTTTCCCGATTACAGGCCTTGACACAGGCATCACAACCCGTGGCACAGCGCGTAGTATCGATCAGCATACCCCAGCGAACCGCACTGGAGGCGGCTTCGCCCGCAGGTCGAGCCCGCGCATAGTCATACAACATCACTCCGGGAGCAATGGCCACCGTGGCGGTCAACGCCGTTCCCTGACTCATAAAACTGCGGCGTTGGAGATTGGCAGGCGTTTTCATTTCAACGATTCCTTCACCACTCTCGATTGTCCTGTAATCATTGCCTTGGTGTTCCTTGGCTCGCTGGAATGACATTCGAAGCAATCTATACGCACCGAGACATATTCATGGCATCCCTGACAGAAATTACGTGAGGTGCCCAGAACGCTATGATTGACCTTGCTGGCATGGCAATCAACACAAACAGCCAGACTATAAGGCCCTCCACGAATCCCCTGACGCACCGTCTGATCCCTTTGGTGAATCAGCAAATTCATATGATTGAGGCGCATATAAAGAGGATCCGCCACGCAATGCCCCCCCTGTCCTATGTCCAGATCTGGAATTGGGACACCTGCCCACGCTCCATAACCTCCCCCCCCTGCCCAGAAGACAAGTCCCAAAACCAGGAGCAAAAGAATGCGCCGGATCTTCATGAGAGCCTTACTCCCCCAACCCCATCTGGATATACCCCGTGGGGCAAACATCATGACAAATGTGGCAACCAATACACTTGTTGTAGTCTGTGTCCACATACCGACCGACCGTGGATTTTGACTTGGGCACCCGAAAAACAGCGGTTTGGGGGCAATACACCACACAATTGTCGCATTGAAAACACATTCCGCAGCTCATGCAACGCTTGGCTTCAGCCACGGCTTCCAACTCGGACAAACAGTGAAGACGATCATCGAAATTCCCTAGGGCGGAATCCTTGTCCAGCATGGTCACTCCCCGAACATTTCTCGCCACATAAGGGAAATGTCCAAGAAACAGTTCCTCATGGGTAATGACATAGCGACCTGAGCGATTGTCATAGTTATGCACCACCGGTGCGGCATCCGTCCCTCGCAGCGGTTCACCTACGGCCTCGATCTTGAGTCCGGATTCCACCATTTTTCTCATCAGGTCAAAGGTATGGACGTCAATTTTAGGCCGCTTGTTTTGCTCTTCTCCGGCGAGAAACCGTTCGATTCCTTCCGCCGCAATGGCACCATGGCCTATGGCTGTCGTCAGCAAATGAGGTTTAATCACATCCCCGCCGGCAAAAACGCCCGGTTTCCCCTGGACCTGATAATTCTTGTCGGCATTCACCGCACCCCGACCGTTATCAAACGCTTCCATACCGCTAAAATCCACGGCCTGTCCAATCGCCGAGACAATCAAATCGGCCACGAGATCTTCTTCCGTTCCTGGTATCGTCTCGACTTGTAATTTCCCGCCCACGAATTTTGCTTGGCATTGAGCCACCCGCAAAGCACTGGCCCGACCATCCGCGCCCTTGACCAAGCCCACGGGCACCAATCCGCCACGAATCGTAATGCCTTCCGACAGGGCATGTTCGATTTCATGTTTATTGGCTTGCATCTTGTCGATGCTGAATATCGAGGTCAGGGTAACTTCAGCCCCCTGGCGCGCCGAAATATTCGCCACATCGTGAGCCAAATGGCCCGCGATGGCCCGTTCCGCATCCACGGGTTTGGCATTCTCTATACGCCCCAAGCGACGGGCAACCGTCGCCACATCGATGGAGGTATCCCCACCACCCACCACCACCACACGATGCCCCACATGTTGCAAACGGCCATCGTTGAATGCCCTCAAAAATGCCGTGGCGGTAACCACATTGGGCGCATCCCCATCAGGAAGGGGCAAGGCACGACCCGACTGGGCACCCATGCCAAGAAAAACCGCGTCGAACTCCTGATGAATCTGCTCTAGGGTCACATCCTTGCCAATATGACAGTTCATTCGGGTGGTCACACCCAAATCCAGGATCCGCTGAATCTCAGCATCCAAGATATGCCGTGGCGTACGAAATCCGGGGATACCGTAGCGCATCATCCCGCCCAGGTATTCATGCTCATCAAAAACCGTGACACCATGCCCCTTCAGCGCGAGTTGATAGGCACAGGACAAACCCGCAGGCCCGCCACCGATGACTGCAATCTTTTTGCCCGTAGCAGGCGCCGGTGCTGGGAACTTGAGATTGTTTTGAACCGCATATTCCCCGAGAAAATGTTCGACCGAATTGATCCCCACATGATCTTCCACTTCATTGCGGTTACACCCGCTTTCACAGGGGGCCGGACACACCCGCCCCATAACCGAGGGAAAGGGATTGGCCTCAGTCAAGACACGCCAGGCAAATTCCTGCCACGGCATTCCTGCAGGAGGCTTCTCCATTCCCCGGGCAATTTGCAGATAACGACGAATATCCTCACCCGCAGGGCAGCTTCCCTGACAAGGCGGGGTGGACTGAATATAGGTCGGGCATTTATGGGTATAACTGGCCTGAAAAATCTTCTCACGTAAGGAGTGGGGTTGATGGTCACCATCCTTATATCGACGAAATGTCAGTTTGGTGTCTTTTTCTGCCACGGAATCCGTCATGATGTCTCCCCTCAATTTATTGGCGATTTCTAGTGTCAATGCTGACGATTCAGGAGGATGGCGTTGCTTACCAGTTGGTGCACCCCACCGACCACGCGTCGATCAAAGTTGTAATACGGCAATACCTTGCTGAATTGCGCTTTACAGATGGCACAGATGGTGGCCATGAAATTGACCCCATGGGTATCCGCCACCGCTTGCAATGCTTCCATTCGAGGCATCGCTCCCTTCACACGCAAATCAATGAGATCGTCGGTCAGTAGCCCGCCGCCACCACCGCAACAAAAGGTTTTTTCACGGGTAGTGGCTTCATCCATTTCCACAAAATGGTTGGCTACGGTGCGTATGATGTGACGTGGAATGTCAAACTGGCCCCCAGCATAATCCCCCATGCGCGATCCCCTGGCCACATTGCAGGAGTCATGAAAAGTCACCACATACTGATCGTTCGCCGACTTGTCGAAGTGCAACGCCCCCTGACCGATCAAGTCCCAGGTCAATTCACAGATATGGGTGGGTTGCCGATAGCGCCCATCCAATTGATGTTGCAACTGAATGGCATAGGGATCCGTGGCCCCAGCCCCAACCCCGATCAAGGTGTTCCAGAAGCTGTAGGCCACGCGCCAGGCATGGCCACATTCGCCCACCACGATCCGTTTGACTCCCAGTTCCAGAGCAGCTTCGCGAATTCTCAGGGCAATTTTGCGCAATTGGTCATAATTACCGATGAACATACCGAAATTACCGGCTTCGGATGCCATGGAAGAAAGAGTCCAACTGATCCCCGCAGCATGAAATACCTTGGCATAGCCAATCAAACTGTCGATATGGGGTTCGGCAAAAAAGTCGGCGGAGGGAGTGATGAGAAGCACTTCGGCGCCTTTGACATCCATGGGGAAGCGGACATCCACCCCGGTAGCGTCCTTGACATCTTCCTCCAAGCCCTCCAAGGTATTCAGCAAAGCGGGGCCAGGAAGGCCCAGATTATTCCCGATAGTATGGACTTTTCCAATGATTTCATTGGAATATTTCTGACCATACCCCACTGAGTCCAGAATCTCTCGCGCCGCCATGGTCACTTCTGCGGTATCGATGCCATAGGGACAAAAAACCGAACAGCG
>JAAGNR010000006.1 GCA_010435995.1 Ferrovum sp.
CATACGCGGCGGATTGGTGGCCAGGAGGAGCACCAGGCGTTCGTAGGCACTGCGCGTGGCACTGAACTGCCGCCACACGCTGATGAGCAGTTGCACCGGCCCCATGGCCTTGCCCATGAGGATGGAGCCGGCAATCATCATCCCCGGGGTAATGCTGCCCTTGATCGCCAGCCACCCCCCCACGCCCAGTACCAGGGATTGGGAGGTCACCGACATGAACTTGGTCACGGCGCCCACAATCCCTGCCTTTTCGCTGGCTTCGGCTTGCAGGGCGATGAAACGGGAATGCAGGGTGTACCAGCGTCCCTGCAAATGGGGCAACATTCCCATGGCTTCAATCACTTCGGCGTTACGCAGGTTATTGCTGGCCAGATTACTGGAGGTAATGGCCAGAGTATTGGCCTCGGAAAGGGGTTTATGGGAGACTTTTTCATTGAGCCAAGCCAGCCAGATCAGGATCAGGGTGGTGACAAGGGAAAACAGCCCCAACCAGACATTGAATAAAAAGATGACCAACAGGTAAATGGGAAACCACGGCGCATCAAAAAAGGCAAAGAGGGCATTGCCGGTCATGAACTGGCGCAAGGCCGTCAAATCCTGCAGGGCCTGCCCCGCATTGCCGCCGGCTTTCCTGAGACTTTGCTCGAAAGCCGCCGTATACACCCGTTTGTTGAGTTTTTCATCCAGTTTGGCCCCTACCCGGATCAGGATGAAACTGCGCACGAATTCCAGGGCACTCATGAAGATATACGCCCCCACGGCCATGATCGTGACCATCAGCAGCGTCACCTCATTGCGGCTGGGCAAGACCCGATCATAAACCTGAAGCATATATAAGGAGGGGGCCAGCATCAGCAGATTGATGATGGCACTGAACACCCCGACTGTTCGAAATACGCTACGGTAGGCCAACACCGCCTGACCGATTTCATTCTGAGGGATTTTGGGGAATGAATAAGGGGGTTTCATGAAGGTTTTTTCAGGGGGTTATTATTCGGTGGCCGACAGCACCGCGTGATATTAATCACCAAAGTAAAAGTGATGCTGATCACAATAATCTAGCATATCCCCGTATTTCTGTCCACACAAACCGGACTGGGGCTTCTTGTCCCTACAGGGGGCCATCTCAGAGGGTTGCCAAACAATCCGCCAGTCCCGTTGCCGGGATGACTTCGACCCCGGGTGTCAATGGATAGGCACTGGTCACCGGGGCAATGACGAAGGTTTTTTCGGGTTTCAGGTCGGACAAGGCGGACCAGAACCCCTTGGTCAACAGGGGGGCGCTGGAGAGTTTGATTTCAAATGCCATACGCTGCTGCCCCCGCTCCGCAACAATATCCAATTCCGCGCCGCTGGCCGTGCGATAGAAAGACAGTTCCCATTGTTGTCCGAGTATCTGGACGACCTGCTCCAGCACCCAGCCTTCCCATGAGGCGCCGACGATGGGGTGACCTGCCAGGTCGTCCTGATCACGGATATTCAGCAGCGCATGCAGGATGCCGCTGTCGCGCAGATAGACCTTGGGCGATTTCACCAGTCGCTTGCCGAGATTGGCGTGCAGAGGCGGGAGCCGGCGCAGCATGTAGGTTGCTTCGAGTATGTCCAAATAATGTTGTACGGTGGGAGCGGAGACGCCGAAACTCGCGGCAAGACGTGAGGCATTCCACGGCTGGCCGTGCAAATGGGCGATCATCCTCCAGAAACGGTGCAAGGTCATGCCGGGAATGCGAATACCAAAAGAAGGGATGTCGCGTTCCAGGTGGGTGGTGATGAACGACTCCCGCCATCTGAGCGATACAGCATTCGAGGGAGCGAGCCAACTTGGAGGATAGCCGCCGCGCAGCCAAAAATTCTGCAACTGTTCGGGGCCAGGCACAATCTCGCTCACATCGAAAGGCGCCAATTCGAGAAAGCCAATCCGTCCAGCCAACGATTCCGAGGCTTGACGCAATAATTGAGGAGAAGCAGAGCCCAGCAGAAGAAAACGCCCGGCTGTCCTCTTTTCGTCGATCAGCGCACGCAACACGGCAAACAGTTCCGGGGCGCGTTGAATCTCGTCCAGCACGACCAGTTTGTCGGAATGCCGACTCAGAAACAGTTCCGGATCAGCCAGTTTGGCCAACTCGGAAGGTCGTTCCAGGTCAAGATACAAACTCGCAACGCGTGCCTGCGCCAGCGCTTTGGCCAGGGTGGTTTTACCCGACTGTCGGGGGCCAAGCAAGGCGACGGCCGGAAATTCTTTCAGCGCACGGTCAGTGACCGGAAAAAGTTTTCTCGTTATCATCCTTGCATATTAAAACATTAGATATTAATATACAAGGACACAGATGCCGTCTTGGGCGGTTCTTGTTTCTAACGCCAGGTCAACTCATCTCTGCGAGAACCCCCTCGCTTTAATGTGAAAGAAGTGAAAGAAGTGAACACTTGTCCGCGCATTCCCCCATCGCGCAACCTGTCGCAAAACAGTTGTTGGTGTTATATTAAGTACCTTATCGTGTACCGGAGTGTGTCATGGATTTTGTAACCACTAAAGAACTGCGCGCGGAATCCGGCAAGGTATGGGCCAAACTGGAAGCGGGTGAAGACATTGTCATCATGCGTAACGGCAAGCCATTTGCTCTGATGGTACACACTGAATCCGCAAGGCTGGAAGATGATCTACGGGCTATCAGGGCAGAACGCTTTGCCGAGAACATTCGCAAAATTCAGCAGAGTTCCGTTGAGCAAGGGCTGGACAAAATGACAATGGAAGAAATTTATGCCGAAATTGCACTGGCGCGCAAAGAGCAAAAGGTACGCAGTGCGGGCAGTCATTGATACCAACATTCTGGTATCGGCACTGCTCACTCCCAGCGGTGTGCCAGCACAATTGATTGCCGCGATCCGCACTCAGGCCCTGACTCCTGTCATCAGCGAGAGTATTATTTCGGAATATACCAATGTTTTGAGCCGCCCCAAATTCGGTTTCGCAAGCAACCGGACTGCCCGTCTGCTCGAAGATATGAAAGGGCTGGCGCTGTTTCTAAAGCCGCAGCCTATTCCACTCCAGGACTTGCCAGACCCGGACGACGCACCTTTCATCGCTGCCGCACTCACCGCAGATTGCGTGATCATAACTGGTAATAGGAAGCATTATCCGCCGAAAACCGGCATTGAAGTTCTTTCGCCCGCCGAAGCACTCTCTTGTCTATCAGGTTAAAATTTGCGACTGCGGTCCGGGTAGAACAGGAAGCAGATTTCATCCTGATCTTCATACATCATGCCGATAACCCTCTAAGCCAGTGAGCCGCATCGGTTATTCTGATTTTGTTGCGGAACTCTTCCTGCCGCAACCCATACACAATCTGAACGGCCTCTGCATCCGGAAAGTTTTCAGCAAGGCGTGACAAACTTCTGTGCGGTTTATCGTCGCCCCGCTTGCATTCGATCATTTGTGTCAACTTTCCATCTTCGCTGAGTGCAAAATCGATTTCAGTCCCGTCCTTGGTGCGAATGTAATGCAGTCCTGCAGATCTTCCCGCGCTATCCTGTAACAAATGTACCTGCTTCAATAACATTCCCGCCACGGCATTTTCCAGGCGCAAGCCCTGATTACCTTTCACCAGGCCTGTATCAAAAAAATAAACTTTGGGGCTTTTCAAAATTGCGCGGGCGATATTGTGATGCCACGGCTGAACGATAAATACAATAAATAACGCCTGCAGAATATCCAGGTAGCGTTTCAACGTGGCGGGGGAAACCGCCAGATCGCGGGCCATGGATGCCAAGGACAGGGGGGATCCGACGCGTTCGCGCAATAATTCGACGAACAGGCGCATCGTATTGATTTCGTGCACACGAGAAAACTCCAGTACATCTTCACGGATCAGATCGTTGAAATACTGTGCTCTCCAACGATCGGCCAACACGGAATCATGCGCGAGGCACGGTTCGGGAAAGCCTCCTCTTTCCAGCAAATGATCCAAGGCATCAGCGGGTAGAACGTGCTGCTGTTCACACCACTCGCGCACCGAAAACGGGTGCAGACGGAAAGCAAAATAACGACCCGCCAGCGATTCACCGCCTTGACGAAATGTTTCCATGCGCGCACTACCCGTCACCAACAGTGCCTGTCCAGGAGAACGCCCGTCCACCACTCCCTTCAGCCAGCCTTTCCAGCCATGCATTTTGTGGATTTCATCCATGACGAGCAGATTGGCTCGTGGATTCCACGACTGGCGTTGCAGCACCCCCCGGTCCGGCAAGACATCCCAGTTGAGGTATTGAGCATTTCCGAACAACGGCATCAACTGACGCGCAAGCGTGGTCTTGCCCACCTGTCGCGGACCGGTCACCACCACCATCTTGGTGGCCAAGTCGTTGCATACTCTATCATCAAGGTAGCGTTTCATCGTCTAATCGTACAACAAATTCAATAAAGTCGCGACTTTATTATTCAATCATTCAAAAAAGTCGTAATTATTGGCACGCACAGCGCCGGCGAGGTTTTACGGCGCACAGGATAAACATTTCAATTGGACGGTATATTAGGTTACACTTGGTCGGCATGAACAACCCGATTTTACATCCCCGTTTTGCACTCCATCACCTGACGGATGCGCTAAAAGACACGCCGGTAGTGCTGATTCACGGCCCACGTCAATGCGGAAAAACCACACTTGCCCGAGTAGTGGGTGATGAGGCTGGCTATTCGTATATCAGTTTCGATGATGATATTTTACGAGCCTCGGTTAAAGCCGATCCGGTGGGGTTTGTGGCAGACTTGCCGGACAAGGTGGTGCTGGATGAGGTGCAACGGGTTCCCGAATTGTTTACTGCGCTAAAAGTTGCTGTGGATCGCGACCGTCATCCAGGACGATTCATTCTGACTGGTTCAGCAAACGTGCTACTGGTACCGAAGTTGGCAGACTCGCTGGCAGGACGCATGGAAATTTTGCGACTGCACCCGCTCGCTCAGTCAGAACTGGCAGCAAGGCGGCCAGATTTCCTGGATGCCTTGTTTGGCAAAGGTTTCAAGATAAATCAACAAGTACGTTTGGGCAAGGATCTCGCCGAACGGATTGCGGCAGGCGGCTATCCCGCCGCGCTTGCTCGACCGTCATCACGCAGGCGCGTCACTTGGTATCGTGATTATATCGAAACACTTGTTCAGCGTGATGTACGGGATTTGGCACGCATCCGTTCGCTGGATGTGCTTCCACGTTTGCTTACCCTGGCAGCAGGACAGACGGCAAGATTGCTCAACTTGGCTGATCTGGCATCTCCTTTTCAATTGAGTCGCCCGACAATACGGGATTATGTGACGTTACTGGCGCACGTATTTTTATTGGAAGAGTTACCGCCATGGCATAACAATCGCTTGAGCAGGCTCGTTAAAACTCCCAAACTTCATTTGGGAGATACGGGGCTTGCCTGCGCTTTGCTTGGTGTAGATGCCGCAGCATTATGGGCAGATCGCACCCTGTTGGGACAATTGCTGGAAACTTTTATTTTTCAGGAACTGCGCCGCCATGCGAGTTGGCAGGATGGTCTGATCACCTTTTATCACTTCCGCGACAAAGAAGGAACAGAGGTGGACATTGTACTGGAAGGGAGTGGCCAACGTGTGGCGGGGGTCGAGGTAAAAGCTGCGGCTACGGTGACGGCAAGCGATTTTCGCGGGTTACGGAAATTGAAGGAAAGTACGGGAGAACGCTTTGCTGGAGGGGTGGTTTTATATGATGGCGAGGTAACGACTCCCTTTGGAAACGGATTGTTTGCTGTTCCCATACGTAGCCTATGGGACGGGGACTGATCCTTATTGGCGAGGTGTTCATAGGTCGTCTTCGCGCACAGCCAGCATAGGTTCCACCATTTCTTCCAGGCGCATGGCCTGGCTCAGCACAAAGTCTTTCAGTTTTTGCACAGTTGCCTGCTCCGATACCCGATAAACGGGGTCGTCGGCCAGGGGGCCAACTGACGATCGGGCCGCTCTGGCCATGTTGCGCATCTCCCGCGCCAGCAGGCTGCGCGGCATTCGCGTACGCTTGGCAAAGTCTGCAACGTCGTATGGTGCAACCGCGTCCAGGTCGAACTCGTCACCAAAAGCCATGGCAAGTTCATGGTCAACAGCCGGAAATTGCACCACACTCACAAGGTCGTAAAACGGAGCCAGCGCCAGTCCTTCCGGCCGGGAATAGAACGACACGTTTTTCCCGTGCGCGTCGGAATTGCCGATGAGAAACTGAAACAGCGCCCATCGTAGCAGGGCAAGTCGAATCGTTGCCTTGTTTGAAGCGTGTTGAACGACAGAGAACAATCGTTCAAAGTTGATGCCTTCCCGAATGTTCCTGACATCTCGGCCGCTACCCAGGTTGCGCTCATACTTGAAGCTTACGGGCAGATCAAGGGCTTGGCAGGTATCGATGATGTGGATGCGGCGCACGCCGTCGGCAGTGCGCTGACGGTCGAAACGCTCGACCACCAGCACTGGGTCGGGAAGGCGCCGGATTTCCACGTGAGCAACCTCCAGCCTCAAGACTGCGGCGAGCCGCATGCAGTAATGCTCGTTGACCACCAGACCAGCCATGTCAGGGGTAACCGGCTCGGGCTTCAGGATGTGCGTTGAAGCGAATCGTGAGTTGGCCAAGTACATGCGATCATCAGCCAGGTAAACGGGTAATTTGTCTTGATACCCCGCAATGGACAGCCGAACCTTGCCATCCCAGATTGCAAGCGGCACCTGAGCCCGCTCGGCGATACGCTCGCGTAATTCAGTTTCCTTGATTTCGCGCAGGGATTCGTTATCTGGCCCCGGCATTTCGCCTTCGGGCAGGAAACTCAGTGCCCCCGTGGTTTCCCGCCCGATAGCGCGAATGAGGCCGTAAATATTGCTCTTGGTTACCCGCTCTGCCCGGGCAACGATATCCAGGGCCTGGCCCTCTGGCAGGAGGTTTTCGATGAACCGTCGAATATTGCCGAATGAACCGGTCTGGTTGTTCGCGCCGCGCAGGGGGAAGGCTGGTGATAAAGCATAAGCATGCTTTCCTGCTAACCAGCCGTCGTCGTAATCGAAGGTGAATGTATCCGTCTGAGGATCGAAGCGAACAGCACCGACGATGATGTCTCTGTCGTAGATATCCAGAACGTAGGTCATTTTGACGGCGTCTCTCTGTGGCTGGCGAGCAGTTCTCCGACATCTTCGCGCGAGACAACCATGAGGACGAGCCCCAGACCATCAAGGATACGCAGCAGTTTATCGGTTGACATACCGACCTGGCCGTTCTCCAGTTTAGACATCGAGCCAGAGGCCACGCCGCACAGTGCAGCGGCATCGTCGATGCGCAACCCACTCTTTGTGCGCCGGTGCCGGACGTGGCGACCCAAGTCCCCCAGGGTTTTCACTTCCGGGGTGCTTAGGGGTGGGGTAACGACAATGGTACGCATAATTTCACTTTTGTGTGATTTATAGATCGCTTTGACATCCTCCCTGCCCTCAGCTTTTGGCTGCCGTGCAAGCACGGGAAGGGTAGGGATTCCTGATCTACGAAGACCAGCCGCATATCCCTTGCGAGAG
>JAAGNR010000007.1 GCA_010435995.1 Ferrovum sp.
GGGTGGCGGTTGGGGTTGGGGGGTAGGAGGCCTTGGCCTCGGATTGGGTCTGGGTTATGGGGCATGGGCCTGGAACGATCCGCTGTTTTACAATCCCTATCCATGGGGTTATGCAGCCTATGCTCCACCAACCGTTGTGGTTTCTCAGCCCGTCTCGCCACAGCAGACCGATTATGTCGGTCCTGCTGATCAGGGAGGAGCAGAAGCCCCGGCAGGTCCCCAAAGCTGGTTTTATTGTGAATCAGCCAAAGGGTATTACCCCTATGTCAAGAGTTGTTCCGAGCCATGGCATGAAGTTCCCAGTACTCCACCTGGCCCCATTCAGCCATGATTATGCCAAAGTATCAGCGGTAAACTAGGACGGGAATGCTGGAGTGGGTGAGTACCTTTTGGGTCTCGCTTCCTAGAATCAGGCTGGTTAATCCCCTTCTGCCATGGGAAGACATCATGATGAGATCACACCCCTGCTGTTTGGCACAATCAATGATGCCGGTATAGGGAGAGAATTCCACCGACTTTCTGGTGTGGATGGTCATCCCCATATTTTGCGCGGCAACTCGTGCCGTTTCGAGATGACGTTCAGCTAACGCATCGAGTTCCTCCATAACAATTTGAGGAGTTTCCACGGCAAACTCTGTCATGGGTAAATATTGCACTACACAAGTATAAACGGTGACTTGAGCTTTAAGGGCCTGAGCTAAGGATAATCCCCCGTTCAAAGCTTTATGGGACAATTCCGAACCGTCGATGGCAATGAGCAAATGAGTGAACATGGCGTCTCCCTGAAATTTGATGACCAGCTCAGGCGCTTTACCCATCGAATCGCTGGCTGAGGTACACTTACCAACTTTACATGAATTGTAGGCTCCTTGGGAGAGGTTATGGTCCCTGAATTCGGACATTTTGCATTAATTTTGGCGCTGACCTTGGCAATGGGCATGGCGTGGTTTTCCTTGGTCGGTGCACAACGAGGCTTAGCCACCTGGATCGGATTGGCACGCCCTCTGGCTTTGTCTTTATTCGTGGCGGTGGCAGTGTCCTTCGGTTGCCTGGCTTGGTCATTTTTGCACAATGATTTTTCGGTGCTGTATGTCAGTCAGCATTCCAATTCCAAGCTGCCGGTGCAATATCAGTTCTCCGCCGTATGGGGCGGGCATGAGGGATCATTGCTGTTGTGGGTGCTCATGTTGACTGGGTGGAGTGCGGCTGTGGCTCTGTTCTCCCGGCGCTTACCGGATCCTGTGGTGGCGCGTGCGTTGGGAGTTCTGGGTTTGGTCACTACGGGATTTCTCCTCTTTATCCTGTTCACCTCTAATCCCTTTGATCGTTTGTTCCCTGCGGCGCAGGAAGGGCGAGATCTTAATCCTTTGTTACAGGATCCAGGGTTGGTATATCACCCTCCCATGTTGTACATGGGTTATGTGGGTTTCTCCGTGGCCTTTGCTTTTGCTTTGTCGGCGCTGATTTCGGGGCGTTTGGATGCCACTTGGGCCCGTTGGTCCCGTCCTTGGACTTTGGCTGCCTGGGTGTTTCTGACCTTGGGAATATGTTTTGGCTCGCGTTGGGCTTACTATGAACTGGGATGGGGTGGCTGGTGGTTCTGGGATCCCGTGGAAAACGCTTCATTCATGCCTTGGTTGGTGGGGACTGCCTTGATTCATTCGCTGGTGGTGACAGAAAAGCGGGGGGCGTTCAAGCGCTGGACCGTTCTTTTGGCCATCACTGCTTTTTCTCTGTCCTTAGTGGGAACCTTCATTGTCCGCTCCGGGGTACTGAACTCCGTGCATGCTTTTGCTTCCGACCCCAAGCGCGGAATTTTTGTCTTGTTATTCCTTTCCATTGTCATCGGTGGCTCACTGACTTTATTTGCTTGGCGCGCTCCAGCTGTGGGGGAAGGCGGGCGTTTTCAACTGGTTTCCCGAGAGTCGTTTCTGCTCCTCAATAATGTTTTACTGGCGGTTGCGGCGGCAGCGGTTCTCCTTGGAACCATTTATCCCATGGTGATTGATGCCATGAACTTAGGCAAGTTATCCGTAGGCCCACCCTACTTTAATTCTGTTTTTGTTCCCATCATGATTCCCTTGTTGCTGATACTTCCCATAGGCACTTTGGCTCATTGGAAGCGGGCCTCCTTGGGGGATATACTGCGTCAGGTAAGGGTGGATATGGTCCTGTCCATTGTGGTGGGCATTGCGGTTCCGTACTTAATGGGGGGATTTTCCCTCTTGTCGGCAGTGGGTATTACCACAGCGGCATGGTTGGCCACCAGCATTGCGCGTCAGGTTTGGAGCTGGCGCAAACTCAAGACCATTCCCCGCTGGTTTATCGGTATGCAAGTGGCTCATTTTGGATTGGCCGTATTTGTGGTGGGGGTTACCCTCATCAAGGGATACGAAGTGGAACGGGATGTGCGTATGGGGCTGGGCGATACACTGACTCTTAAGGGAACAACGTTCCGGTTGATGGGAGTAGAGCCGGTCCCTGGGCCTAATTACAATGCGTTGCGTGGTACTGTCACCTATTCGGAAGACGGTAAAATACAAGGGCTGCTCGAACCAGAGAAACGCAATTACTTTTCCTCACCCATGCCCATGACGGAAGCGGCTATTCATTCCTCCTTCACCCGCGATCTTTACGTTTCTTTGGGGGAACCTTTGGATAATGGGGCTTGGAGTGTGCGGGTTTACTATAAACCCTTCGTCAATTGGATTTGGGCGGGTTGTGTTCTGATGGCCCTTGGGGGAGCGGTAGCTGCTTCTGATCGTCGCTATCGGGTGCAAGCGCGCCAACCTCATCAGGAGGCGTAGAGATGAAATCCCGTTTCAACGTGTGGTATGTGATTCCTCTGCTGGCCTTTGGTGGATTGGCCACGTTCATGGGTCTGGGATTAAGTCATGATCCTCACGAAGTTCCTTCGCCTTTTATTGGTAAGCCCGCCCCTGATTTTCGTTTACCCAAGCTCGAAGGTGATGGAACCTTTGGGCCGGCGGATTACCGTGGGAAAGTATGGTTGCTCAATGTGTGGGCCTCATGGTGTGTGTCTTGTCGGGAAGAACATCCTGTGCTACTCAAGTATTCTCGCCTCAATCAGGTACCCCTGGTTGGGTTGGATTACAAAGATCAGGCAGATGATGGGCGGAAATGGGTAGATCAGTACGGCAATCCCTATACTCTGACGGTGATGGATGTGGACGGTAGGGTAGGCATAGATTATGGAGTGTATGGGGTTCCGGAAACCTACGTGATCGACAAAAATGGGACAATTCGTTACAAACAGATTGGACCCATCACGGAAGAAGTTTTGCAAAAAACTTTGATGCCGATGATTGCGGAGTTACAGAAATGACCTTCAGGGAATATCGCAGTACTGGTTTACTGAATCAATTTTTAGCGGGGCTTTTGCTATGGACGGCAGTGGTGATGCTGGTTCAGGCAGAGGATGCGAAACCTCTGGCTGAAGATCCTGTGGTGGAACAGCGACTCATCAATATTGCCCAAGATATGCGCTGTTTGGTGTGTCAAAACGAATCTCTGGCAGGGTCTCATGCTGATCTGGCAGAAGATTTGCGCCGAGAAATTCGTGACCAAATCCGTAAGGGGAAAACAGATCAGGAGGTCACCGACTACATGGTGGCTCGTTATGGGGATTTTGTGCGCTATCGTCCGCCTATCAAGCCGACCACTTGGGCGCTCTGGTTTGGCCCATTCATTCTGCTGGTCTGCGCGGTGGGGTTGTTGGGCTGGTTTTTGCGACACAAGGTGGTTCAGCGTGAACCAGATTCCCCCCTTTCTCCGGAACAGAAACTACAGGTAGAGGCGCTATTGCGCGATAAATCATGACAGCATTCATTTTGGCAAGCGGCGGATTGACTCTGCTGATTCTGTTTTATTTGGTATTTTCACTGTCACGCAAAATACGGGTCAGCGACAACCGTCAGGCCTTGAACGCAGCCGTCTATCGTGATCAGTTGCAGGAACTGGCTGCCGAACAGGCGGATGGCAGTTTGGCCGAGAAGGACTATCAGCAGGCGCGGGATGAAGTAGAGCGCCGCCTGCTGGAGGATACTGCCGTAAATCCTGAAGTCACAGATCGGGTGAGCGGAAGTAAAGTGGCCTTGGCGTTGCTATTGATGATTCCCGTGGGTAGTGTGGGCTTGTATCTCTGGCGCGGCCATCCGGAGTCATTTAATCCCCAGCAAATGCAGCCAGTGCAGATGGGCGCAGCACAAATCAACACCATGGTACAGTCCTTGGCAGAAAAGCTGTCCAAAGATCCGAATAATCCTCAGGGTTGGGCCATGTTGGCACGCTCCTATATGAATCTGGATAAGCCGCAGGATGCCATCAAGGCATTCGGACACCTGACCAAAGAAATGGACCAGGATCCTCAAATGATGGTGGATTATGCGGAAGCTCTGGCTGCAGATGCCCAAAATCGTGGAGATGATAAACAGATGCTGGAAGCCCAGAGTTGGGTGTTGAAGGCGCTGAAACTGGAACCGGGTAATGGCAAGGGGTTGTTCATGGCGGGGGGGTTTGCCGTTGCCTCCAAGCAATTTGCTCAAGCGGTGGGATATTGGGGAAAATTGATGCCATTGCTGGAGCCTGGTTCACAAGACTTCACCTTTGTCCTGGAAAATCTTAACCAGGCTCGGGCACAGCTGAAATTACCCCCAGTGACGGCGGATTCTTTTGTCGGTCCCGAAGGACCAGTGAAACCGCAGGCGCAAAAGGGGGCACTGTCAAGTACCATTACGGGCCAGGTGACGGTGGATCAGGCTTTTAAGGACAAGATTCATCCGGGTGAAACCATGTTCATCTTTGCCAAAGCGGTGCAGGGACCTCCCATGCCCTTGGCAGTTATAAAAACCACTGCTGACAAGTTGCCCATGTCTTTTGAATTGACGGATGCCATGGCTATGAGTCCGCAGTTTAACTTGTCATCAGTGGACTTGGTGCGGGTGGAGGTACGTATTACGCAATCGGGCAATCCCATGCCTTCATCGGGAGATTTGTTTGGGAGTTCCCTTCCTTTAAAACCCGGTTCGAAGGGGGTAGAGTTGGTGATCAATCAGGTACAACCCTAAGTCGTCCGAGAGGCCATGCTCGCCGTTTCCCAACTCACCTGCCAACGGGGCTCCCGTCGCCTTTTCAGCGATGTGTCCTTTTGTCTCGACGCCGGACAATGGATCCAGATTCAAGGATCCAATGGCGCAGGTAAAACCACTCTGCTGCGTCTCTTGGCAGGCTTGGGGTTGCCCCATGCTGGGACCGTCACCTGGAATGGGGCACCCGTTCGTGAGACCCGCGAAGCCTGGCATCAAGACCTGCTGTATATTGGTCACCAGGTGGCCATTAAGGATGAACTGTCGCCCGTAGAAAATCTGATCTTCGGATTGGGTCTGGAGGGAATTTCTGGTTCACGTCAAGGGGTGATCGAAGCCCTTCATCGTTTTGGGTTAAAGGGCCGAGAAGACCTTCCGGCCCGCTTTCTTTCAGCCGGACAGCGGCGGCGCGTATTGCTCTGCCGGCTATTATTGCGTCCGGCGCAGGTATGGATTCTTGATGAGCCCTATACTGCGCTGGATGTCCACGCTACCGAGTTTCTTTCGGCTGTGATCGAGGGTCATTTGGATCAGGGGGGAAGTGCCATACTGACAAGCCATCAAACCTTGGGATTGCGCCCTGGGATGTTCCTGGTACTATGATGACTTCCGGCTTCATCACGGCTTTGCGGCGCGATCTTCTGCTGGCGGCACGTCATAAGAGTGAATGGTTGACGGCATTGTTCTTTTTTGTGATGGTGACCAACCTTCTTCCCTTAGGGGTGGGGCCAGACGCGGCGCTGTTACGCAAAATCGCGCCAGGAGTTCTGTGGATTGGAGCATTATTGTCAACATTGCTGGGATTGCAAAGACTCTTTGCTTCAGATTATGCCGATGGTACCCTGGAGCAAATGGCCCTGTCTCCCACTTCCCTGTCGTGGTTGGTGGCGGGGAAGATGTTTACCCATTGGTTGGTTTGTGGTCTGCCAGTGGTCCTCATGGCGCCACTTTTGGGGGTGCAGTTCGACCTTCCATCCCGTTCCTTGGGGCTTTTGACCTTGTCTCTGTTGCTGGGCACCCCCATTCTGTCTGCGGTGGGGTCAGTGGGTGCTGCTCTGACCCTGGGGGTTCGCAGCAGTGGGGCACTCTTGTCTCTCCTCATCTTGCCGCTGTACATTCCTGCCTTGATCTTCGGTGCTGGAGCAGTGGAAGCGGATCTGGCAGGAATCAGCCCACAGGGGCATCTGTCTTTGTTGGGAGCGCTGCTGTTGGTGAGCGTATTTTTTTCGCCATGGATTACGGCCGTGGCTTTGCGTATTGCATTGGAGTAATGTGTGAGCAATTCTGTCATCAACTGGTTCAAATACGCCTCTCCGTCATCGTTTTATCCATTGGCGGGTCGTTTGATCCCCTATTTTAGTCTGGCGGCCGTGCTGTTGATGGCGCTTGGACTGTGGCTCGGTCTCTTTGTGGCCCCTACGGACGCTCAGCAAAGCGAAGGATATCGCATCATTTTTGTGCATGTGCCCGCCAGTTGGATGTCCATGTTCATCTATTGTGTCATGGCCTTCTGGTCGGCCTTGGGATTGGCGTTCAATACGCGACTGTCGGGTATGATGACGGCGGCCTTGGCTCCCACAGGTGCTCTGTTTGCCTTCTTATCCCTGTGGACTGGGGCACTTTGGGGTAAACCCATGTGGGGGGCATGGTGGGTGTGGGATGCCCGCCTCACGTCCCAGTTGATCCTTTTCTTTCTGTATCTTGGCTTCATTGCGCTTCAGTCGGCTATTGACGATCCGCGTCGTGCCGATCGTGCAGGCGCATTGCTGGCTTTGGTGGGGGTGGTGAACGTGCCCATCATTTATTTTTCGGTCCAATGGTGGAATACCTTGCACCAAGGAGCTTCGGTATCGTTGACCAAGGCACCCAGCATGGCTCATATCATGCTGTTGGGGATGCTCATCATGGCTCTGGGTTTTTGGGCTTATACCATCGCCATGGCGCTGAAACGGGTGCGGTGTATCATTCTCGAACGAGAATTAACCAGTGAGTGGATAAAACGCAATGCATTGGACTAGTTGGCAGGAATTTTTGACCATGCGTGGGTATGGTCTTTATGTTTGGGGAAGTTTCGGGGCCTGTGCTGCAGGGATGATTCTCGAGCCTTTGTTGCTGAATCAGCGCTGGCGTTCCCTTCAGTCGCGCCTGCCCCATGAAAAGGATGACGTGTGATGATGAAACCCCGACATAAACGATTGGTTTTGATTGTCGCTGCCGTGGCGGTACTGGGGGTGGCGGTGATGCTGGTCCTGAACGCATTTCGCAGCAATCTGGTGTTCTTTTATACGCCGACACAGATCGTCAAGGGTGAGGCGCCAAAAGATCATGCTTTTCGCATCGGTGGGTTGGTGAAGGCGGGTTCACTCAGGAGAAAGGACATCGTGGCCCATTTCATCGTTACGGATACCGTGAACGAAACGGCCGTTTCCTATACGGGTATTCTACCCGATCTGTTTAAAGAGGGGCGTGGTGTGGTCGCCGAAGGAAAGCTCGAAAATGGCCAGTTCACTGCAACGGAAGTGCTGGCCAAACACGATGAAAACTATATGCCTCCGGAAGCGAAGGCTGCAGTGGATCAAGCGCAGAGAGCAGCCAAAACTCTGCAGCGTTAAGGATTCAATCGAGATGATGATATTGCGCAAATTTAACCAGCGCGGCCCGACCGTGGAGGTTAAGTTTGTGATAAATGCGTGACAAAGCATTGCGCAGGGCGGATTCGCTGATGCCCATCCATTCACTCAGGGTCAAGGACTTGGCTTCTGGGTGCTGCAGTACCAAACCCACCAAGTGTCGTTCCCGTGGTGTCAAACTCTGAATATGGTACTTATCCTGATCGGCTTTGGTCAGAGAATGGGTTTGCAGGGCTCTGGTAAGCAGGCAATCCCGCCGGTTGGCGGGGATTTCATCAGTTGGCTTGGCTATGGCATGAATGGCTTCTATCAGGGTTGCTGCAGGTTCCCCTATGTGAAATACACCAAAGACCCCGATTTGAATTTGGTGAGCCATGGTTTTCCAGTCATCTTTGTGGGACAGCAGCAGTAATCCAATGTTCTGTTGTACGAATAAATTCCGCAGTTCAGGAAGGAAGGCCGTATGGTGATCATCGAAAATAACGACGTGAGGCTTGAGACGTTGAATTTCTCTGGATACTCCGACTTCTGGCTGAAACCCGCCCAACCATTCCATAGGCGAAGGGCTATGCTTTACTACGGTTTCCAGTCCGGCAATTTCTATCTGGTTGCGCGAGATGCTAAGTACCCGAATCGAGAACATGGATCGCATGGGAATGATTCCTCATAGAAGGACTATTCCCATTGTAAAAAATTTTTTTGCTCCAAAAGCTTAGTTTTGTAGTGGGTGTAATCTGTGTAATTATGGAGAGTACTCATGTCGGCGTCCATGGAGGTTTTTCCGTATAGATTTTCCTGTGACGTGTTATACAAAATCACAAGTTTTGTAAGTAATTGTAATGAATGGATAATCTAATCGTACAAATTCGAATTTTAA
>JAAGNR010000066.1 GCA_010435995.1 Ferrovum sp.
CCCCAGCCTCGGCCGCCTCCCCATTGTCCGCGATTAAAACCTCCCCCGCGAGCATAACCTCCCCCACGAGCATAACCGCCTCCGCGCCCACCTCCATGACCACCACCTCCATGACCACCACCTCCATGACCACCCCCCCCTCCGTGCGCCCAAACGGATTGAGCCACGGGCAAACTCAAGATCAAAGGTGCGCAAACAGCGACTAAGCACCTAGATATTTTTAAGGGGATTATCATGAGAAGCTCCGCTGAGAATACACGCCAAAACAGGGTGATACTTGTCTCAAGGTTTGCTGGAAGACACGGGAGGGTGCCCCATCATCCCATGATGATGCCCCATCATTCCGTCACCCATCGTGGCACCAATAGCATAGGCTTGTTGCCAATAGAGATCAAAAATGGTTTTTTGATTGGTATCAAGCACATCGTAAAATTTTTGCGTACTGGCCTGAAGTTTTTCCAACAACGCAACATGATCCTGCATTCGCTGGATTTCTACACGCATATGTTCTAAACCATGATTCATGCGTTCCGGCGTGGTCATACGGGCATGATCTTCCATACCGTGGGCAGCATTATCACGTTTTTCATGTTCAGCACGCCAATGATCGATGCGTTCGGTTTGCGACTGGGTGATGGAAGCCACATCACCTGACCAGGCTTTCCACGCGTCTGCCTGCTCAGGAGTAATATTCAGGCGCTCTTTCATATCGACCAACATGGCCTTACTATGCCTAACCCATTCATTTTCATGGGGATGGGGTTTTGCCATTGGAGCGGGCGCAACCGGGGGAGGAGGCGCTGTAGCACTACCAGTCTCAGCCCATACGGTGGAGGCAGCCTGGCTCAGTACCAAAGCTCCTAACAAAGCAGTAATTTTTTTTCTATATGCAGGGAAAAGCATGAATATCTCCTGAAAAGGACCCAGTTATAAAACAAACCCATCGGTTGTCAATTGACCTTGCCGTTCACGTTTTGGTTCCCCTTGGCAGGGTCAAGAAGACCAAATTATTTCGCCAGCAATGCGCGCAGCATCCATGCGGTTTTCTCATGAATATCCATACGTTGTGTCAGTAAATCCGCTGATGGCTGATCATTTGCCGCATCCGTCAAACGAAAACCCTCCCGCGCCTTCGCTGCCACTTGTTCGTGTCCTCTCACCAACCGAGCAACCATCTCCTCTGCGCGCGGGGGTTCGTCTGGAGCATCCGGCAAACTACCGAGTTTTTTGAAGGCGGCATAGGATCCGGGCGCAGGGAAACCCAAGGCGCGGATACGCTCCGCAATGGGATCCACCGCATTCCACAATTCCGTGTACTGCGTCATAAACATCGTATGCAATGTATTGAACTGCGGACCGGTAACATTCCAGTGAAAATTATGAGTCGTCAGATACAAGGTATAAGTATCTGCCAGAAGATGACTCAAACCCTCACAAATATCCTGCCGATCCTGTTCGGAAATGCCAATCTCCAGCCCTGATATTCGTTTTTTTGCCATGGTTTCCCTTCCCCCCAATGTTTATCCCCTCAGGTCCAATCTGACCCTGAATCCCCCGAACCCCAGCCTCCTCCATCAGAGGAAGAATCCCAACCGCCGCCATCGCTAACCCCAAAATCCTTCCCCCCCAGATCTTGGTTACCGCCGCCTTCCGGAAAGGTATTTCCTCCAGAACCGGCAATTCCTTCCGACGATCCATCAACCAGGTGATGGGCTAAGGCTTCGCCAGCCACCATCCCGGCACCCAGAGCAGCCCCTGTTGCCAAACTACCCATTAAACCTCCTCCTCCCCCACCCATGGGGCTCATGGGAGCACCGCCGCCCATGCCATTGTTGTAAAACCCACTGGGACCAGGACGCATGCCACCTGGATTCATCAACCCCGGGTTTTGTAAATTTTGCCGACGTACCAACCACATCACCAGCAACAATGCCAAACCTCCCACGGTCAGCAAGGTTCCCCATGGCGTATGGCTCCCTTCGCGCCCAACCCCTGCAGCATTTGGCTGAATTCCTGCCGCGCCCACACCTGATGAAGAAGGATCCAACTCCCGTTGAAGCAGCTCTACCGACGAGGGGCTAGCAAAGCCCAAATTGGGCTGCAATTTTTTGGCCAGCGTCAATTCCACCCGCCCACCCGCCAAATCTCCAGAACGAGCCAATACTTCGGCTTCAACAAAATGAGCCTTAGCGCTGTTGGGGTGAGCACGCAATACTTCCTGCATCATGCTTTTGGCTTCAGAAAGCTGTCCACTGCGAGTTGCTTCATAGACCTGATCCAGTGTGGGTTCAGCCCAGACCTCCGCTGCTTGTATTAAAAGACCCGCCACCAGAATACCGCGCCATACATTTTTCATAAAACCTCCTTTCCCGGCAAAAAATCGAAATCCCCTCCTGCTCCTTTTATTGAAAAAGGGCATGGGTCAATGGTGACTAGATGAGGGCCCATGGCAGCCAGAACAAGTGACCGCCGCAAATTCCTGTGCATTTTTTTTCAGCATCTCTTCGATTTCCCTCCGAGGAACCGGTGGGGAAAACAGAAATCCCTGTAAAAAGTCACATCCCAAGGCCGCCAGAGAGTCCCGCTGCAACACGGTTTCCACACCTTCTGCTACTACGATCATTTGCGCCGATTTCCCTAGGGCCACAATCATGCGCACGATCTGATTATCCTCACTACTATTAGGAATATTCTGGATGAAACTGCGGTCTATTTTAATCGCATCCAAGGGCAACTGTTTGAGGTAGGACAGGCTCGAATATCCCGTACCAAAATCATCCAGCGCCAAATGAATGCCTAATTTGCGCAAACGTTGCAGTACCTTGGCAGAGCGTGTAGGGTTGCGCAACACCATACTTTCCGTCAATTCAAATTCAATCAGTTTTGCCGCTGTACCCGTCTCTAATAGTATCTGCTCCACCGTATCGACAAACGCATCTGATTCGACTTGAAGAATCGAGAGATTAACGGCAACTCGATGGGGAGTAATCCCCATTCTTTCCCACACCACGACTTGCTCACAGACAGCGCGAATAACCCACTCACCAAGGGGGATGATTAATGCGGTTTCTTCTGCCACAGGAATAAAATAATCCGGCAATACTGTTCCATAGCGGGGATGCTGCCAGCGAATCAAGGCTTCCAGACCACAGAGCCGGTTACTCGTCAGACATACCTTGGGTTGATAATACATTTCGAACTCCTGATTCTGAATCCCGCGCCGCAGATCGCGCTCGACTTCGACACGCGCCATAGCTTGACGATTCATATCCACATCAAAGAAACGAAACCCCGACTTCCCTCCGGCTTTGGCGGCATACATAGCAGTATCCGCATGCTTCAGCAAAATTTCCGCTTCCTGACCATCCTCTGGATAAAGACTGATGCCGATAGAACTTGTGGTATGGAAATCGTACCCACCAAGGAATATCGGTTGCTCTATGGCTTGAATCAGTTTTTCCGCAATGGCCCCCAGCTCCTGGTGCCCCGAAGGTTGTTGCAACAACACCACAAACTCATCCCCACCGAGACGCGCCACGGTGTCTGACGAACGCACACTGGCCTGTAACCGCTGGGAAACGGAAATCAATAGCTGATCCCCTGTAGCATGACCGAGGGAGTCGTTAACCCATTTAAAATTATCCAGATCCAGAAACAACAATGCCAGTTTATGCTGATTCCGCTCTGCCAGACGAATCGCCCGCGCCAAGCGATCATGAAGGAGGTGCCGATTTGGTAACCCAGTCAATCGGTCATGATTGGCTTGATATATGAATCGGGCTTCGCTCTCCTTCTGCTCTGTAATATCCTTAAAGACCGCAATGTAGTTCACGATCTTCCGGCCTTCATCCCGCACCACACTCAAACTCAGCCACCGTGGATAGAGCGCTCCATCCTTCCGTTTGTCGAGCAACTCTCCTGCCCAGTAGTCCTTCTCCTCAACCATTTGCCAAACTTTTTCAAGAGGAGTTTCGTTGGGAATATGCACAGTTGACGCCAACAATTCGGACCCCAGTACTTCTTGCTCGGTATACCCGGTAATTCTGGTGAATGCCTGATTTGCCGTTAACAAGCGTCGGTCTCTGGCAGCGATGACCATTGCATCGAGACTGCTATCAAACACTTGTGCCCAAAGGTTCTGCTTTGCCTGTTCGCGCATCCGCATGTTTTCCTGCCGTTCCATTTTGTCCGCCATCTCTTCTAGGGCATCGGCTACCACGGCGATTTCGTCCCGATGTTGGCCCCGCGCCCGAACCAAGGCACGGACAAAACCCAGGGTCACTCGATGTTGCTCACTAAAATGTTCCACTGCTTCCTGTAATGCCCTGACGCGCCTGGCACTTTGCAACATCCAGCGACCGAGAATCACCATCAGAATGACGCCCACTACCAGGGGGGTTATCACCAAAAATCCGATCCATTCCAAAGCATCGGATATGGGCCAGGAATGCCCATCCACATTATAAATTTCGTAGGAAATCAGCGCCAACAGGATGGCCAAGGCAACCGCTCCGATTACCAAACGGGAAATAGCCTGACGAGCGATGGAATGGAAATTTTTTTCCGGCACTACCTTCTCCGAAAACCAGTTATTCAGTTCTGTTTTAAAAACACACGTCAGCCATGTAAATAAATCACCTTGAACCATAAACTCGTGGCAACTCCGAAGCATAACAAGGAAAACAATCTGCGCATATAAATTTCACTGATGTGATGTGCCTGACTTCTCCCCACATAGATACCCATCAAGACCCCCCCCAGGAAAGGCCAGGTCAATGACCAGTCAACATCCCCCACTACCGCCCACTGAAGGACCCCCCCCAGGGAAACAATGGTCAACACCATCAATGAGGTCGCAGTAACACTATGCATGGACAAAGGGGTATGGCGCCGCAATGCTGGAACCAGCACAAATCCTCCTCCCACGCCAAGCAATCCCGAAAGAAATCCCGTAGTCGCTCCCATACGCACCATGGCCTGAAAACAGGACGCATTCCAGACAAACCGCCCGGTAATCGGATCAAGGGAACAGGGAGAGTCCCGATCCTGTCCCTGGTTCGGAGGCTTCCAGTAACGCCAACCTTGGTAAATCAGCACCAGAGCGAATGCTAGAAGCATCGGCGCATTGGGAATTATTCGCGCCAATCCGATCCCCAGGGGCGAAGTCATTAAACCCAGCAGGGACAGCAACAACGCCGCACGGTACCTTACGATGCCCTGCCGCAAACCCATCCACGCCCCCAACCCTGCACCCACACTTACCGCCAACAAAGATACGGGCGAAGCTTCGTTAACCGATTGGTGCATAATAAGAATCAACAGAGGGGACGCAATCATCCCCCCACCTGCTCCTGTCAACCCCAATAACAAACCTGTCAAACCACCCAAAAAAAAGGGAAGAACCACGACCAAGCCCCTAAGCATAGAGAGTAATAACCATTCTAATGGAGAATGCCGTCCCTGCCGTGATCAAAAGCCGGTTACGCGCATATATTCCGCCAAGGTGGCCCAGAAAAGCATCGCACAAGCAGGAATCACTCCTGGAAGGAGTGGTCCGGGCCAGAATATCGCCAGAGCACCGCAGAAGGTCAAGATTTTTACCCCGCGCTTCAACAGAACCATACGCTGCCAGCGATACCATTCGTCCGCTACTGATTCGCCTTTTTTCTGCCAGAATCGCCTCATCCCTAGGGGGAAAAACACCATAAACCATGCGCCCCAAGACAACAGACGAAACAAGGATCGCCCCATAAGTGGGGAATCCGTCATAGAAAGCACCTTGGATGCCGAATATAAGACGAATTCACCGCCCCAAAGCGCTTGATCTTGCATCATCTCCAAACCCCATGGAAGCCACATCTCATTTCCCTTTAAAAATCGCTATGTCGCACCCACGGTAGTCGCCCAACCACCAAACCACGCCCAGCAAAATATCCCACAAAGTGACGGTCTTGCATTTGACTCAAGAGGGCCTCAGGGATCAACGTCACTTCCTGTAAGGGACGCGCAATGGACGCCCCATGACCGTGGCGATTGAGCCACCCCACCCCCTGCTGCGCCTGTACCGAGGCCCCTGACTGGCGCACGCGAAGCAATACCTTACCCGCCCGTTCTACCAAAATTGTTCGGGAATCCGGGTCCAATGTACGCAATACCAACAGGTGGGCCGCATTACCCACCATCATTCGCGCTTCTGCTGGGCCTCGAAGTGCCACTTCCAGATCAGCCAACGTCTGCAAAGCCAGGGTTACCTGCAGACCACATTCACGCCCTTTATTCAGCAACTGCACGAAGGCTCCTCCAGAAACTTCAGCCGCTTCATCCACAAACACTTGAATCTTAGCCCCCTTTCCCAGCCCCTGACGATAACGGTCGCCCATCCAGGCCGCCAGATCTGCCAGCAATAACGCCCCTAACGCTTGGGCCACACGCACATCGGACAAAGCCCCCAAGCCCACATATAAAATCCCTCTCTGGGCCACGAGTTCTTCCACTGTCAAAAATGGCTTGGTCACCTCTTGGGGGCGTGTCAATAATTCCCCTAAAACACCCGTCGCCAAAATGTCCAGTAGCGGCATCAATGCCAAAATCATTTTGGAATAATGCACTGACTCATGATTGGCCAAATCACGGATCCCTGCCAGCACTTGTGGTTCGACCTGAGGATGACGCAGCAACATACCGAACAGCGCTTTCCCCTGATCCAGAATATGCGCACGCAACTGCGGAAAATTGAGGGAATCGCCTAACCATAATTGGGCATTGATCACGCGATAGAGCGTCATCCAAGCAAATTGGGAAAACACGGTTCCCTGCTCCGCCGGGGGGAGCAACAGGGAAATGCGACTGGCCAACTCTGATGCGTGCCGACCATGGGCCAGCAAATCAAATGAACAACTTTCCTGTGGCTGGGCAACCACCAACTGATAGTAGGGTCGGCGGGTCAACTCGGACACCTCACGCAACGCCCTAGGCAAGGTGGTTCCCCCTTTGGGATCCAAAACCAGGACGATGTCGCCACGCGCAATGGCCTGCACTGCAAACAGCAAAAACGCCTGAGTTTTTCCCGATCCTGGTGCCCCCAATATCAACATGTTTCCGCGCGGTTCAAGGGGGATCTCCAAACGATGATGAAGCCACTGAGTATCCCGCATTCCCTGCATTGGATCCTGTGCCCCTCGCTCCATGAAGCGCTGCAGCAAATCCTTATTCCAATCGCCTCCCCATCCAAGCCACAGTTTCCCCCCATGGGGATGCATCCTTGACAGCAGTTGCCGGATGGTCAGTGAAGAAGAACCCGCGCGCCGCCACAGAAAATCTTTGCGCGTCAAAAATTCCAGCGCCATCAAAAAATTTAGACCATACCCCCATAATTCCCGAGTAAAGGAGCCATCCAAACCCAGCCATCGAGACAGCACCAACATCGCGATGGCCATGAAACTCCAATGCGCCACCCAAGTCAGGGTTGAGCGAGGGGCACTATTCCAGTTCACCATGATAAGCGCTTGTCCAACCATTGCTGCAAGCCGCAGCCAACTCTTACCCCAGCCACCGAGCGGTGAAATACCGGATGATGAATTCTCTCGATATCTCCGCTCACCACGAGTTCCGCCATGCGCAAATTCTGCAGTCCTTGCTCCGGCGATAATGCCGGATAATGAGGCCACAATCGACACATTTCCCGGCAGATGTCTGCCACCGCCAAGGGATAAAGAAACATCCACCCCAGATCATCACGCCATAACTGCCCCGGTTTTTCGCCTACCCGCCAAACTCTGCGCTCCAGCAATGAATGTAGTGCCCGAAGGGTGGGTTCATGATGCGGCATTACAGCAACTTCGTTAGGCTTGTGCACAGTCAAATTTGGTACCGCACCCGATACGCCTAAAGATTCCAGATGGTGCCAAGCCTCCCCCGCCAAAATGCGTCCTGCAAGACAGGCTGGGGTTAACCAATACCCAGGGGGCCGAGGTTGCGGTTCGAGCATAACTCGTGTCGCATGCATGCCCTCACTCCATCGAGTCAAACCAGAGCCAAACCCTCCCCAATAAACCGCATCATCGGGGGCAGAAACTTTCCAGAACAGAATCCCTGTATGTAGGGTTTCCACTAAGATAGCCAAGATCCTGGACAACTTGAGGGACCCGTCAACTTCATCCCGTACCCCTGACTGAGCCTTTTCTACGGCCTGATACAAGAGCCATGAACTGACATCCGATGAAATCGTCCTCTCTTCGATGGGAGCGGGCAAATTCATCACCCAACGGGTCATGCGCTGCAATGACGCATGGAGAACGCTCTCCAGATTCTGCGCGGGAAGATGACGCGCCAGTCGCACGAATGCGGGGCGCAAACAGGCCCCACATTCGTGCTCCGTGAGCAAAGTCCACGGCGTCATACATAAGCCTGATAGGAGGATATACGACCCGCATCCGCATGTGACTTTTTGCCGATGGAGGAACGACACTCAGGACAACGATAACTATGACGAACACGTGCCCAGGGTTGCAGATACCGTGCCTGGCAACCCAGACAACGACATTGCTGCAAGTTCTTTATTTTGAGCGACTTCACCAACCACCATGCACGATCCAGAGTGAGTTGCGGACTCAGTCCACAGGATTGAATCCAACATCGCCATTGAATATACCCTTCGACAAGTAAGGTACAATCGTCGACAGATTCTTCCGTGACCTTCTCAAGACGTTGGTATATCTGGCAAAACAAAGAAGATTGGAGTAGATTTTTGCGCCGCAGATACCACTGATCCGAGTTGGGAATCTGCCCCTTGCTCGGAGCTTTGCCATTAATTTCCAGGGATAACTTGCGCAAGAACCAACTGGACAAGTGTGTCATGTCCATGACCACCGGAACCCGCGCACCCAAGCTCAACAATTTTTCGGCTTGACGATAACGAAAAATTTCCTGCTGCAAATCGCGCTTAGTGGACATGATCGTACTCTCCTTCGCCCAATAACAGCGCCCTGGGCAAAGCAGTATCTGTCCCCGTAGCATACTGACTCAAACATTCCCAGACCCGCGCCGAATGCCAGCGCAACCCCACCAGCAATACCGGTGATTGCGCCAGATGGCTTAATTCCTGAGCTGACAAAGCGAGCAATGTATCGGCTACTTTTTGAGTGATCCCCAGATTAAGCAACCCTTGGAGACGATCCTGCTGGAGTACCTCCCGTGCCAGGTACAGCATGCCCAGATTGATTTCCGCGATGGACTTGCCAAAACGACTCATATTGAAATTCCCTCCCTAGTGATTGTTGATCCGCGACTGCGGGAAATCACTATAAAGGGGAATGGAAGAACAAATTCATGGCAACAGGAAACCGCTCTCCTGAAACAAAAAAATCCCTAAAGGATTCAGAGAATAAAAATTTACAGTAAAGACAAACATCACCAAATGCATGACAAAGGTCTGGTGCGCGATGTGACAATCATCCCATTAAATTTTAGGCAAGGTAACGCCACGCTGGCCTTGATACTTCCCACCACGATCACGATAGGACACTTCGCACGACTCATCGGATTCAAAAAAGAGTACTTGCGCCACCCCTTCATTAGCGTAAATTTTTGCCGGCAACGGCGTCGTATTAGAAAACTCTAAGGTGACAAACCCTTCCCACTCCGGTTCGAATGGGGTGACATTGACGATAATGCCACAGCGGGCATAAGTGGACTTCCCCAGACAGACGGTCAACACGGTTCTGGGAATACGAAAATATTCTACCGTCCGCGCCAAAGCAAAGGAATTTGGAGGAATGATGCACACCGGAGCTTTGACATCCACAAAGGAATTGGCATCAAAATTCTTGGGATCAACGATGGTGGAATTGATGTTGGTAAACAACTTGAATTCATCTGAACAACGAATGTCATAGCCGTAGCTTGAAGTGCCATAGGAAACGATACGCTGCCCATTCACCTCCTTGACCTGATGTGGCTCAAAAGGTTCGATCATCCCATGCTGCTCTGCCATACGGCGAATCCAGCGATCCGACTTGATACTCATGACCTCTCCTGTTGACCCAAGATAAACTGGGGGCTCTGCCCCCAGTGCCCTCACTCTCAGGTATTTTGTACCACAATCTTGGGAAACTTGACGCTGGGGTTTTCCCCTCGCTGGGCCACCTTGATGGCGACACGTTGGGCTATTTTACGATAGGTTTGGGCCAATGTGCTGGATGGATCAGCAATCACTGTGGGAGTTCCCGAATCCGTCTGTTCGCGAATCCGAATGTCAAGGGGTAAAGCCCCAATCAACTCCGTCCCGAAATCAATACACATACGAGCCGCCCCCCCCTGCCCAAAAATAGGCTCCTCATGGCCACATTGGGAACACCGGTGGGTGCTCATATTCTCCACCACACCAAGGATGGGAACCCCCACTTTTTCAAACATTTTGAATCCCTTGCGCGCATCAAGCAAGGCGATATCCTGGGGCGTTGTGACAATCACCGCCCCAGTCACCGGCACCTTCTGAGCCAAGGTCAATTGTACATCCCCCGTTCCTGGTGGCATATCCACGATGAGGTAGTCGAGATCCTCCCAATGGGTATCGCGCAGCAATTGCTCCAATGCCTGGGTCACCATCGGACCACGCCACACCATCGGCTGATCTGGGTCGATCAAAAACCCCACAGACATGGTCTGCAGGCCATGTCCCATCAATGGACGCATCGATTCTCCATCCTCATGACTTTCCGGATGACCCTGAATTCCCAACATGGTCGGCTGGGATGGACCGTATATATCGGCATCCAGCATTCCAACCCGAGCCCCCTCGGCTTGCAATGCCAAAGCCAGATTCACCGCCGTGGTGGACTTTCCCACGCCACCTTTACCCGATGCTACAGCGATGACATTACGGATTCCCCTGATCGGGTTCAGCCCTGCTTGCACCGCATGGGCTTTGACCTTTGCAACAACTTTTACTTCCACCGTGGTCACTCCTACCACCGCCCCCAACTCTGCAGCCAAGCCATCAACCACTGCAGCGCCCAATGAATTCACGGGATAACCGACAGCCACTGTCACCGTCAACCGTCCATCCTGCAACGCCTGCGCTTGCAGCGCCTTGGCACCCAATGCCTTACCCGTATTGGGATCGACAAAACCTTGAATGAGCGTACTGACCGCTTGCTCCGTAACAGACATTGTTATCTCCTGAAAGTGATCCATGGGAAAGATTCAACAGGTCATTATAGTATGAGTCTCGAAAATCTCGCATGGGATTGATACAATATCCGATTTGCAGTGCTTTGCAGCGCCATACCAAGGGGATGGGATCCCCCACCCTTTTGACCAACACGCCACAGGACCCCTATGCACCGCACCCTACTTGTCACCAGCGCCCTTCCCTATGCCAACGGCAGCATTCACTTGGGACATCTTGTGGAACACATCCAGACCGACATCTGGGTCCGATTCCAGCGGATGCGCGGACATACCGTGCATTATTTTTGCGCCGATGATACCCACGGTACCCCCGTGATGCTGGCAGCCAAAGCCCGCGGTATCACGCCAGAGGAGATGATCGCCCAAGCCCATGACGAGCATTTGGCTGACCTTAAGGGTTTTCATATCGACCATGACCTGTATTACAGCACCCATTCACCAGAAACCCGTGAGTATGCGTCCAAGCTTTACCTGCGTCTCAAGGAAAAGGGCCTGATCACCATTCGGTCCATCGAACAACTTTATGACCCGGTGGAGTCGATGTTTCTTCCCGACCGTTTCATCAAGGGAGAATGCCCTCGCTGCCATGCCCTCGACCAATACGGTGACAACTGTGAGGCCTGCGGAGCTTCCTATGCCCCTACCGATTTGATCAACCCCAAATCGGCACTGTCCGGGACTCCTCCCGAACGAAGGGTGTCGGAACATCACTTTCTGCGTCTGGCGGAATGTGAGGATTTCTTGCGCACCTGGACCCGTTCCGGCACTATTCCAGAGGAAGCCGCCAACAAACTGGAAGAATGGTTCAAAAGCGGTTTGACCGATTGGGACATCTCGCGGGATAGCCCCTATTTCGGTTTTGAAATTCCTGGGGCACCCAACAAGTTTTTTTATGTCTGGCTCGATGCTCCCATTGGCTATATCGGCACCTTCAAGCACCTGGCCGATCTGCAGGGACTGAACTTTGAAGAAGCCTGGAAACCGGATAGCCAGTGGGAACTGTATCACTTCATTGGCAAGGATATTTTATACTTTCACGCATTGTTCTGGCCTGCATTGCTGCACAAAACCGACCTCCGCACTCCTACCCAGCTGTTCGTGCACGGATTTCTCACGGTCAATGGGCAAAAAATGTCCAAAAGTCGCGGCTCCTTCATTACTGCCCGGCATTACCTCGACTTACTCGACCCCCAATACCTGCGTTATTACCTAGCGGCCAAACTGAATGGCAGCATGGAGGATATCGATCTCAATTTGGCGGACTTCACCGCGCGTGTCAACAGTGACCTCGTAGGCAAGTACATCAATCTGGCCAGCCGAAGTGCTGGCTTCCTGACCAAACGCTTCAACGGACGCCTAGCCGTGACACTGACATCGGAACAGACCACCCTGATTAACCAGTTTCGCGCTCAGGCCGACCATATTGCCACCTGTTATGACGCACGGGATACCAGCAAAGCCATGCGCGAAATCATGGCATTGACGGATCTCGCCAACCAGTTCGTTGATCAATACAAACCCTGGGAATTGGCCCGCCAACCCGAGCAAACCGAAGCACTGCAACAAGTTTGCAGCACCTGCCTAGAGCTGTTCCGTCTTCTGACACTCTACCTCAAACCCATTCTGCCGAAAATGGCGGTTGCCGTAGAACAGTTTCTCGCCATTCCGTCACTCGCCTGGACCCATACCGATCCAAATCACGGGATCCTCGGCCATGTCATTCGACCCTATAGCCACCTGATCACCCGTGTAGACCCACTTAAAGTAGCCCAATTGGTGGTTCAATCGGCGCCCCAGGCCACCACATGACCGATGATGACTTCATGACTGCCGCTCTGGCATTGGCTGAAAATGCCGCCCTAACGGGAGAGGTTCCCGTAGGCGCCGTGGTCGTGCTGGATGGACAAATTATCGGTCGTGGTCAGAATGCCCCCATCCGTCAGCACGACCCCTCAGCCCATGCGGAAATCCTGGCCTTGCGTGAGGCTGCTCAGTCTTTGGGAAACTATCGTCTGCCTGGTTGTACTCTGTTCGTTACTTTGGAACCGTGCTGCATGTGTGCTGGAGCCATCCAGCATGCTCGCCTGGCACGGGTGGTATATGGCGCAAGAGACCCCAAAACCGGCGCGTGTGGCAGTGTCGTAAACCTTTTTGCAGAAACCCGCCTGAACCACCATACCGTGCTTGAAGGAGGAGTCCTGGCTACTCCTTCAAGCCTCCTCCTGCGTCAATTTTTTCAGGCCCGTCGCTGATGCCCTCTCCGTCTTTCGTACACTTGCGCTTGCATACTGAGTTTTCCATCAGCGATGGCTTGGTTCGCATCGATTCCGCCATCGGATTGGCGCGCGACATGGGCATGGGGGCTTTGGCCCTGACCGACCTGAATAATTTATATGGCTGGATTCGCTTTTATTCGCAGGCGCGCAAAGCCGGCATCAAACCCATCGCGGGAGCCGATGTCTGGATAAAGGCGGATGCTCATCATCCACACCCCTTTAAATTACTTCTGTTAGCGCGTAATGCCCAGGGCTACCATGGCTTGTGCCGTTTGCTCAGCGACGCCTGGCGCGATCACCAGCACCAAGGGGTTGCCTATATCCCTCTGGCCCAACTGGAACAGGAACGCGAAGGTTTGCTGGTACTCTCTGGTGCCACCCACGGCGACGTGGGACAAGCCCTCTCCTCAGGGCAACACCCTCTGGCATTAGAACGAGCCCAGCGTTGGAAACGGCTCTGGGGTGATGACTATTATCTGGAGATCCAGCGCATCGGCGACCCTGCACAAGACCGTCAGTGCGAGCCGATCTTGCAGATTGCCGCCGAACTCGATATTCCTGTGGTGGCCACTCACCCCATCCAGTTCTCCCACGCTGCAGATTTCAAAGCCCACGAAGCCCGTGTCTGCATCGCCCAGGGGCGTCTCTTGGCCGACCCCCAACGGCCACGACTGTTTACCACAGAGCAATATTTCAAATCTCCAGAAGAGATGGCGGTTTTGTTCCACGATGTCCCTGCCGCACTGGAAAATTCCGTGGAAATTGCGCGCCGTTGCTCACTCCAAATGACTCTGGGGAAACCTCGCCTCCCCGACTTCCCCACCCCTCCAGGAGTCACTCTGGATGAGTACATGAAGCGATTGGCCTTGGAAGGATTGGAACGGCGCCTTCTGGAACTCTACCCCGATGTGAATTTGCGCCAGCAAGAACATACCACCTATGTGGAGCGTCTCGAATTTGAGTGCCAAACGATTATTCAGATGGGATTTTCAGGGTATTTCCTGATCGTCGCCGACTTTATCAACTGGTCCAAGAAAAATGGGGTCCCTGTCGGTCCAGGTCGGGGATCAGGCGCAGGTTCTTTGGTAGCGTTCAGTCTGGGCATAACGGACATCGACCCCCTGCGTTACGACCTGCTGTTTGAACGCTTTCTCAACCCTGAACGGGTTTCCATGCCCGATTTCGATATCGACTTTTGTCAGGATGGACGGGATCGTGTCATCGACTATGTGCGTCAACGTTATGGCCGTGATTCCGTCTCTCAGATCGCCACCTTCGGCACCATGGCAGCGAAGGCCGTGATCCGCGACGTGGGTCGGGTGCTTGACCTGCCGTACAACTTCGTCGATCAATTGGCCAAATTGATCCCTTTTGAAATCGGCATGACCCTCGCCAAAGCGCGCGAAATGGAACCACAAATCGACCAACGTGCTTCTCAGGAAGAAGAAGTGGCCGAATTGCTGACTTTGGCTGAAACACTGGAAGGTTTGACGCGTAACGTAGGAATGCACGCCGGGGGGGTGCTGATCGCCCCAGGGAAACTCACCGACTTTACCCCCTTGTACCGTCAGGATGGGGCAGATGCTGTGGTCAGCCAATATGATAAGGATGACGTAGAAAAGGTTGGACTGGTAAAGTTTGACTTTCTTGGGCTACGTACCCTGACTATCCTTGATTGGGCTGAACGCCATATCCGTGCGCGACCTGATCCTGCTTCCCAGGATTTCCGACTGAGCGAGATTCCGCTGGATGATCCACAAACCTATGCCCTCTTTGGTTCTGGTAATACCACCGCAGTATTTCAGCAAGAATCACGCACTGCCAAGGATATGGAAAAACGGCTAAGGCCCGATACCTTCGAAGACATCATCGCACTTATGGCCCTCAATCGCCCAGGCCCTCTTCAATCGGGCATGGTGGATGACTTCATCTACCGCAAGCAGGGAAAGGCGGCCGTCGATTACTTTCATCATTCTCTGGAACCTGTGTTACGACCCACCTATGGCGTCATCGTCTATCAGGAACAGGTCATGCAAATTGCCCAGGTATTGGCGGGCTATACACTGGGGGCTGCCGACCTGTTGCGTCGTGCCATGGGGAAAAAAGATGGCGCCGAAATGGCACGCCAGCGCAATCGCTTCATCGAAGGCGCCACCAGTCGCGGGGTCAGTGTCAAACTGGCTACTCAGCTATTCGATCTGATGGAAAAATTTGCCGAGTATGGCTTCAACAAGTCACACTCCGCCGCATATGCCATGATTTCTTATCAGACAGCATGGCTCAAAACCCACTACCCCGCCGAATTCATGGCCGCAACGCTTTCTGGGGATCTCGATGATACCGACAAAGTAGCACTGTTCGTCGAGGATGCCCAGCAAAATCAACTCATCATCCTTCCCCCCGACATCAATACCTCTGACTACCGTTTCCGCCCCATCAGTGATCGAGAAATTCGTTATGGCTTGGGATCAGTCAAAGGAACCGGGGAAAGTGCTGCACTGCATATTGTTCAGGAACGCACCGCCAATGGTCCCTTCAAACATCTCTTCGACTTTTGCCGACGCACAGACAAACGCATCGTCAACCGTCGCGTCATCGAAGCACTGATCAAGGCTGGGGCCCTGGACTCTCTGAACGACAACCGCGCCGCCTCTCTGGCCATCGTGGAAGATGCTCTGAACCAAGCAGAACAAAATCAAATTCACAAAAACCAAAGCGGATTATTCGAGGAAATGGAGGCCAATGACGACAGTGCCCCCCCTCTCAAAGCGGTCGCAGACTGGTCTCCCAATGACCGGTTGCACCATGAAAAATCGGTTCTAGGATTCTATTTCAGCGGACACCCTTTCGCCCATTATCGGTCCTTGCTCAGCACCTTGGGATTGACTCCCTTGGCCCAACTCGCTCCTCGGGCAGAACCTGTTCGTGTGGCGGGCATCGTGTTACAAAGCCGCGTTCAACAAACTCGACGTGGCCGCATGGGGATCATCAGCCTGGATGACAGTTCCGCTAAAATCGAAATTACCGTATTCAGCGAATTATTTGATCAGGTACGACCACTGTTGAAAGAAGACCGTTTGTTGGTGGTGGAAGGCAAAGCGTCCCTGGATGGGTACACCCAAGGGATTCGCTTCACCGCAGAAAAGGTCCTATCATTGACCCAGGCGCGCGTTCAGTTTGCCCGTGGCTTGCGCCTCAATCTCTCGACCGAGCAGGGTCCACAAGCCATAAAGCTGTTGCTCCAAATAATCCCGCAACATACCCCAGGAACCCTGCCCTTTACGATACATTATCGTCGGCCCGATGCCTCCGGAGTGCTGGAACTTCCTCCCCTTCGACTTGATGAAGCTCTGGTGGATGCCATGACCCAAGCGTTTGGAGAAAAGTCTGTGGAATTGCTCTGATCGAGGTCAGCCCACCCTGCCAGGCCAGGCACTTTCCTCGATATACCAGTAAGCAGACCCCACCAAAGCTGCCGGCAACGGAGCGCCCTGACTCAGTTCACGAAGAATGGCGCGTTTGCTCGCGCCAGTCACCAAAAAGATTCTCTCTTGAGCCTGTTGCAGCCAACCCAAACCCATGGAGATTCTGTCCGCTGGCGATTTGGGCGCGCCGTGCACTGGAACTGCTGCCTCAGTCAGTGCCAGAGCGGGATTTCCTGGGAATAGGCTGGCCGTATGACCGTCTTCCCCCAAGCCCAAAAGAGCCAAGTTGGGTGGCCCCAACTGCGTCAGTATACGCGCGTACTGTTGACTTCCTTCCTCGGCCCCCAATTCCGCGGGGACCGACTCAAAACGTGCGGCACCGGCGCCTGCAGGATCAACCAGCGTATCCCGAACCAAGGATTCATTGCGTTCCGGATGCCCCCAAGGGAGGCAGCGTTCATCTCCCAAAGACAATACCACCCTCGACCACTCCAGAGGAATCACTGCCAGTTGCCGATAGCAGGCCGCCGGCGTATTCCCCCCAGCCAAACTCAAATGAAAGCGTGGACGATGGGTCAACTCCGTAGACACACTGCGAGCGATGTGCTCGGCGGCGACCTGCGCCAGTTCTTCCGTACTTGGACACAGAATGACGTGCCCCAGCTTCCATTCAAAGGATGAAGTCATGTCGCCCCTCAATAGGGATGAAGATCTGCCCCGCTGGGGTCGAGACCATGACGCCAGAACTGGTCTTCATGAGAAAACAAGCGATAAGTTCCCCGTGGACCCCAAGTGCCTGCTGGGTAGGTTTGAATGAACTCTCTTTCTGTCGCCCAGACTTTGAGCACGGGATCCACCACTTTCCACGCGGCTTCGACTTCATCGATACGCAAAAATAGGGAATGGTCCCCCTGAATCACATCCAGCAATAACTCCTCATAAGCGCTGAAATCGGTTTCATCGCCCTGACGATAAGTCGCATCGAGACTGAGGGTGCGGGTTTGCAATTCCAGACCGGGCATACGTACCTGCAACTCGACACGTAAACATTCGTCGGGCTGAATCCCCAGCATGATCCAGTTGGGTTGGGTCGGACCCAAACGAGCCGAGCGCAACAGATCCTGGGGAGGGCTTTTGAAGCGAATATAGACAGCCGAGCTGTTTTCCGCCAAACGTTTTCCCGTACGCAGGTAGAAAGGCACTCCGGACCAACGCCAATTATCGATAAAAAGTTTCATCGCTGCATAGGTTTCCGTGGTGCTGTCCTTAGCCACCCCCGCTTCTTCCTGATATCCCGCCACGGATTCACCGCCGATACTCCCAGCAGAATATTGACCGCGAAATGCATGGGCATGAACCGCATTTTGGGGAATGGGACGAATGGATTGCAGGACTTTTACTTTTTCATCCCGCAAATGCTCCGCATCGAGAGACACCGGTGGCTCCATGGCCACCAAGGTCAATACCTGTAACAAATGGCTCTGAATCATGTCACGCAGCGCCCCAGCCCCCTCGTAATAATCAGCACGTCCTTCGATTCCCAAGGTTTCCGACTGCGTGATCTGGACGAAATCGATGTAATTATGATTCCATAGGGGTTCCAGCAATACATTGGCAAATCGGAATACCAGTACGTTCTGCACGGTTCCCTTGCCCAGATAATGATCGATGCGATAAATCTGGTGTTCTTGCAAATGACGGTACAACCCCGCCTGCAAGGTTTCAGCACTCAGCAGATCATAGCCAAAGGGCTTTTCAATGACGACACGGCGCCACCCATTCTTTTCTTGCAATAAACCCTGCCCACCCAGTTGTTCAACGATCCCTGGGTAATCCGCTGGACGCACGGCCATATAAAAAACCTGATTGGCAGAAAACCGTGAAGTGTCCAGCAAGGTCTCTTTGAGGCTGAGATAGGAGCCCGCTTCGGTAGGTTCGATGCGCTGGTAATGCCAACGTGCCAGAAACTTTTCCAGGATATCATAGGGTTGCTCAGACAAAATCTGACGTACTTCCTCTTGCCAGGCATCCCGCGTGCGATCCTCCAGACTCAGCGCCAAAATGCTCAAAGATTCCGGAAACCGGCCCAAACGCTCTAATTGAAACAGGGCAGGAATCAGCTTACGACGCGCCAAATTTCCCGCCGCACCAAAAATTACCACTGTACAGGGATCAAGATTTTTCATCACGCTTCCATTTCAATCAGACAGTTAGAACAGCCATCCCATACCAATTCCAGAGGGTTTGCCCGCTTCCCGCACCCAGAATCCTGCTTCACCAAGGATCGCCTCTTTGGTCAGGATTCTAGTCCGGCGACCCTACCGAGGTGTGTCAAAGTGTAGCGGTCAGGAAAACAATCGGGCCACTTCCCTAGCGTGATCCACGAATTTGACGCAAATCTCGTCTTTTTGCTCCGGATTGATGCTCAAGGCTTGCCAATATTCATCTTCTACTTCCCCTGTGAATGCGGCATCAATACCGAATACAGGGAGCAGACGTTCGATGAGATAGACCATGGAAACCAAAACCCGCTGCTCGTCATCCAACGCCGAAGCTTTAGGCTCATGGTGAAACTTGATCACAGCGCGAATGTTGTCTGGTAACTCCCAATGATGGGCGAGTAATTCCCCCAATTCTTCATGAGTCGTTTCCAGCACTTCGCTCTCTATGTCCTGAACCGGACGGGTTGGCTCCCGATCCACCTGCATCATCAGCATATCCACAAGCTCCGGATGGAGATGATTCAAGACGATATAGCCCATATCATGAAGCAGTCCACTCAGAAAGGCTTCTTCCTCGCGCGGACGCAACCGCATCGGCATGGCGCGCGCCAAAGTTTTCATGGCGAACGCCGCTGTCATACTGTGTTGCCAAAAACCCCGCGAATCAAACTTTCCTTTAGAAACCGCCGGGGTCACCGACATCACAGCGATCCCCAGAGCCAATACCTTGACATGATTCAGCCCCAGTAACATGGCAGCATCCGCCACGGATGTCACCCTTTTTGAGGGTCCAATCAGGGGGGTATTGGCCAAACCAATAATTTTGGCAGCAATCTGTGGGTCTTGTTCGATCAACTTGAGAAGCTTCGATTCTCCCTCGTCGGTATTGATCTGAAGCGCCATAATTTTTTGCGCAATTTGGGGAATGGCGGGCAACAGATCAATGTGTTCTGCAGCCTCACGCAACTGGAAGGGTACAACCATGCCTGCTCTCCTTACGAAATAGTTATTTTTATGCACCACACCGCTTTGTACACCGGTTCTCGGCCATTTCCACCTCAGCACAAGCACGAACAATATTACCCCATCTGGACTTCGACAAATAGTTTTCTTGCGCACTTTTGGAAGATCGCTTTTGCTTGATTTCACGATAAAATATTACGGTGGTTGCACCAATACCGACCTGCACCTTCCAAGGCTTGCGCATTCCCCAAAAATGCGCGACCATCCCACGGGGTGGTTGATGATCGCCCTCCCAATCGACACTATCCGGCACACTTTTTCTTGCCTTTCTGGCCCACTCCCCATCATGCCCACTCCGCTTTCTTCTGGTCTGATTTTCCTCCATGGAAACCGTTTGGAACTGCTCAGAGATGCACTCTTCACATGGATAGAACAGCATCCTCTCGACCCCCTCGAGGAAGAAGTGATACTGGTCAACAGTAATGGAACCGCCGAATGGGTCAAAACTGCCTTGGCGGAATCCCTGGGAATTTGTGCTGCGACCCGGGTAGAACTGCCTGCACGCTTTCTTTGGCGGGTGTATCGCCAAATTCTTGGAAACCACGCCATCCCCACCAGTTCACCACTCACTCAAGACGTCATGATCTGGCGCTTGTTGCGGCTCTGGTCAAACGCCCCCGAGGAGAGATCCCCCGCCTTCCTGCACGGAACCGACTTACAGAAACGCCATCAGTTGGCTCAAAGAATCGCCGACTTATTCGACCAATATCAACTCTATCGTCATGATTGGCTCGACGCCTGGACCCTAGGACAGGATACTTGGCTACTGCCCAACGGTACTGTACGGCCCCTGCCCCCTGATCAATGCTGGCAAAGTCAATGCTGGCGCGATCTCGTCCATGATCTGGAAGAGTCGGAAAGAACATTGATCGCCCCAGCCATTCATCACCGCGCTTTGAGGGCGTTACAACAATCGCGCCAAACGACCAAGACCTTACCACGACGAATCGTAGTCTTTGGCGTTTCGACTTTGCCTGGGGTCATTCTGGAACTATTAGTCGCTCTCGCCCCCCATTGCCAGGTGCTTATTGCCCTCTTGAACCCTTGCCGCTATCACTGGGCTGATACCCTTGATGGCCGAGAGTTGCTGCAAAACTTGCGCCATCATCAACCCCAGAAAAACCTGGTGGATCCGCGCAATCTCCCCCTTGAATTCATGCATGCCCATGCCCACCCGCTGTTGTCCGCTTGGGGACGGCAGGGACGAGACTTCATGCGCCAACTCGATCTTCTTGAGGAACGCACCCCCATCTCCGCCAACTGGTCACGCATCGAACTGTTCGACGAAGGCCCCTGCAACACCCTGCTTGAACAAGTTCAAACCGCGATCCGTGATCTCTTGCCCCTTGCCGATCACCCCAAGAGAGAAGTTCTGCACGATGATTCATCCATCGTATTTCATCAAGCTCATACCCCCCTACGGGAAGTGGAAGTTCTGCACGACCAGCTTTTGAACCTACTGGCCCAGGGCAGCATTCGCCCACGGGATATCGTCGTCATGGTCCCCGATCCTGAAGGGTATACCCCACTCATACAAGCAGTTTTCAACCAGTATTCGGTGCATGATGCGCGCCATATCCCCTTTGAGATCAGCCAATCCCGCAACCACATCAGCCGTCCTTTGGTCTGGGCTCTGGAATGGCTGCTCAACTTGCCGAACCAAAGAATCACCCTGAGCGACCTCGGAGCGCTGCTGAATGTCCCCGCCATCGCCCAGCGCCTAAAGTTGGACAAAAATGGCAGCACTCAGTTGTTGCACTGGATGAAAGACAGTGGCATTCGCTGGGGCCTGGACACACAGCACCGTCACTCTCTGAATCTGGGCGCCTGTGGTGCGCAGAATACCGCGTATTTTGGACTGGAACGGATGATTCTGGGCTTTGCCCAAGGAGCCGGTGCAAGTTTTTCGGGAATTGAACCCTACACTGAAATCGGCGGACTGGAAGCAACGCTGGTGGGAAGTTTGGCCACCCTGATGGATCAATTGAACTTCTGGCGCGACCAATGCCAGAGTGATGCCACTCCCCTGGTATGGGCGGAACGAGCACGAACCTTGCTACAACAATGGTTTTCAGCCGTCGATGAACGGGAACGCGTCACGATCGAAGCATTTGAACACGCTCTGGACGATTGGCTGGAGTCTTGTATGCAAGGCAGGTTTGACCTGCCCATACCGTTGTCGATGCTGCGGCATTCATGGCTCCAGAATCTCGAGGAACCCCAGATCGGGGGAAGATTTCTCACAGGCGGAGTGACCTTTACCAGCATCATGCCGCTGCGCGCTTTGCCTTTCGAGATCATCTGTTTGCTGGGAATGAACCACGGCGATTACCCTCGTACGCCGCTTCGCGATGATTGGAATCTGCTGGAGCAAGCGGGACAATACCGTCCCGGAGATCGCTCTCGCAGAAACGATGATCGTTACCTTATGCTCGAAATCCTTCTTTCCGCGCGACGGATGTTATCCATCAGTTGGTGCGGACAGCATCCTCGTGACAACAGTGAATTGCCCCCCTCCGTACTGGTATCTCAACTGCGCGACTACTTGGCCAATGGCTGGCGCGGTCCTGAGGGAGAGAACGGGGCTACCATGGTAGCGTGCCGTACCTTCCTGCATCCCCTGCAACCATTTAGTCGGCGCTATTTTGAGGACGGCGGACACCATACTACCTGGGCCCGGGAATGGCAGGCTGCGCACCGAGCCAGGTCCGACTTTCCCGCACCACGGGTCCCTGATGCCGCGCTTCCTACGCTCTCTCTCGAGAATCTTCATACATTCCTAAAAAATCCGGTCAAGACTTTTTTTCGGTCTCGACTGGCAGTAAGCTTTGATGACGACTCGCCACTGATCGACGAGGAACCCTTTCAACTGGATGCATTAACACTCCATGGACTGATTCAGCAATTGGTTGCGGAACCGCGCCCCGCGTTATCAGCCATCGAAGCTACCCTCCATCAGCGACTGCAGCGACTGCGCGGCACGGGACAATTGCCCATCGGACCGGCGGGTGAAGTGGCGCTCACAGAACTCTACGCCATCGCTCGACCAATGCTCTCCTGTTGGGCCCAAGAAATCGCCCATTATCCACACCCCCTCGAAACCCAAGCACTGAGCCTTGAGTTTTCCGGGATCACGCTCCGCGACTGGGTAACGGATCTGCGCACGGCCGATGAGAACCCCGTATGGCTCCGCCTCACGGCCTCACGCATACTCAATAATGTTTCACGCAAAGGGATAACCCCGGATAAATTACTGGATTCCTGGCTCTGGTTGCTGGCGACCAGCGCCCAAAACATTCCCGCGACCATTGTCCTGGTAGCCCAGGATGGGATGATCACACTGCGCCCCCCCGCCTCCGACCGAGCGCGTGACACGCTGGATAAAATCTGCCAGATATGGCGTGAAGGTATGATCCAACCTCTACCGGTGGCCCTGAAAACAGGATTGTCCTGGGCAACTGACCAGAGCCCAGAACAGGCCACCAAAATTTATGAAGGAAGCGAATATCGGCCATACGGCGAAAGAAACGAGCCCTGTCTCGCGAGGCTGTATCCCGACTTCGCTTCCCTGAGTGGCAGCGGTCGCTTTGCCGCTCTGGCCATGACTTTATACGGCCCCCTCGTGGAGTGGGCACAATACCAGGAGAGCCGTCCCCATGACCCAATGGCTTGACCCCTTGCGTCAACCCCTGTGGGGCAGTCGCCTGATCGAAGCCAGCGCCGGCACAGGCAAAACCTGGACCATTGCAGCCCTGTACCTGCGCTTCGTGCTTGGGCATGGCGCAGCGGACACGTCCTCATTACCCCCCCTAGAGCCCGATCAAATTCTGGTAATGACCTTTACCCGCGCCGCTACCCAAGAGTTGACCAGTCGCATCCGCAACCGTCTGGCCCAGGCAGCCTCCTGCTTTTATGGCGACGATATACCGGCAGCGGAAGATGTTTTTTTACGGGCATTATTGGCTGACTATCCCGCCGAAAATTCACGCCTCCACGCCGCCTGGAGATTGGCACAGGCAGCCCAGACCATGGATAGCGCCGCCATTTTTACCATCGACGCCTGGTGCCAACGAATGTTGCGCGACCATGTTCTGGAACCGGGAGCCCTCCCAGAAGGCGCTCTCAATTATTCCAGTCAACTCTTCGAAGCTGAGGCTATCCGCGATATATGGCGCCAGCAGATCTATCCGCTGGTGGGTAAGCCACACAATGAGATACTCAGGGTCTGGAAGGATTTTGAAAATTTCGCCCACGCCATGAAAGATGGTTTGAAATCCTCTCCTGCGTCCCATGAGTCTGAGGGTGGGGACACCACTCCGCTGGGACTCCTTTGGACGCAAAAATGCGCCGAGAGGAAAAATGACATCGATGCCTTGGCTGCTGTATGGCTCCCTCGCCTTGAAGAGATTCGCCTCTGGTTTACCGCCCTCGACACCCCAGAGTCTTTTCCTTTCAAGAAAAATCTGCTCACCCCCGACAAAGTCCACGCTTGGATAGAGACATTGACCCACTGGTTTCAAGGCTCTCCAGCCCTTATCCCCCCTCTGTCGGAAGCCACGTGGAACCGATTCACCTTATCCGGATTGCAAGATGCCTTACGCAAGGGGCAGACAGTCATCTTTCCAGACAGTTTTCAAACCCTGCAAAATCTGCGATCCTGCCTCGAAAATCTCCCCAATCCAGCCATCCCCCTGACTCAGGCGGCGCAGAAGTGGGTGCAATGGCGTCTGCAACAACTCAAGGATGCCGCTCACCTATATGATTTTATTGACTTGCAGAAACAATTGGAAAAGGCACTCCAAAGTGGCGAGGGGGAGCATTTGCAGGAAGTCATTCGGAGCCGTTATCCCGTGGCTCTGATCGATGAATTTCAAGACACCTCTGCCCTCCAATTGCGGCTTTTTGATCTGATCTATCACATCGGTCCCGCTCATCAGGACCGCGCCATATTTTTGATCGGTGACCCCAAACAGTCCATTTATGGATTTCGCGGCGCAGACATTTACAGTTATATTCAAGTACGTGCGCGTACAGCAGGACAACATGACGCTCTGGGAATCAATTACCGTTCGACCACCTCTGTGGTTAGCGCCATCAACGCACTGTTTGGTCCCGCCGAACTGCGTGACGGAAGGGGAGCGTTTTACCTGCGACCAGATCCTTTGGCGTCAACCCCAGTTCCATTCATCGCCGTTCAGGCCAAGGGACGATCAGATACCCTGATCAGTGCAGGGCAGACTGTTCCTGCACTCACCTTGGCTTATACTCCGACCTTGGACAATAAAGCCGAGTTGATTCATTGCGTTAGTGCGGCATGTGCAGAACAGTTGGTGCACTGGCTAAATGCCTGCCAGAGCGGATTTTACACGCTCACCGGAGAATATACCCCCCTGCGCCCCCGTGACATGGTCATCCTGGTTCATGATCGTCACGAGGCGGGGGCCATACGTCAGGCCTTGAGTCAACGGGGCGTCAGGTCCGTTTATCTGTCCGACAAGGAGTCGGTATTTGCCAGCCCGGAAGCCAAGGATCTCCTGCGTTGGCTACAAGCAGCTGCGTACCCCCATAATGGCCGACTGGTGCGGGCTGCCATGGCCACCTCCATGATGGCGCAGAGTTTGGACGAAATGCTGGCACTGGCACATGATGACCTCACTTTTGAAAATCTCATGGAACTGTGGCTGGGTTTGCATCACCGCTGGCACCGCCATGGGATTCTCCCCATGATCCATCAAGCTCTGCACCGTCTGGAGTTGCCGAGCCGCTGGCTGACTCAGGAACAGGGGGAACGCCGCCTGACCAATGTCTTGCATCTCGCAGAACTTCTACAACACGCCAGCACTCATCTGGAAGGCCAGGCTGCCCTGATCCATTGGTTAACCCAAGCCATGGCAGAAAATTCGGACGACGAGGGTCAAATCCTACGTCTGGAAAGCGAAGATGATTTGGTCAAAGTGGTCACCATTCACAAGGCAAAAGGGTTGGAGTACCCCGTTGTATTTCTACCCTTCGGAACGATGGTTCGTGACACACCCGGTCCGGTCCCCGAGGATCCGTCGCAACATCCGAATCCCGCCCGATTACAGGAAGATTTGCGTTTGCTGTATGTCGCCTTGACGCGCGCCCAGCACGCCCTGTGGGTGGGCCTGTCTCCCCTCAAAAACAAAAAAAACGAACCCGACCTATTGTGGAAAAGCGCTATGGGTTACCTGCTGGGCGCCACCCCAGAATTGGGCGGCGAGTCCCTTCCCCGATTGTTGCAACAACAGTTCCCCGGCATTCAGACCTCATCCTTGACTGAAATATGCCTGGTCCCACTGAACACCTCCTTGCCCACGACTCCTTTGCCCCCCGTCACTCCCCCTTCCCCCTTGAAGACACTCCCTGACTATACGGCATCCTTTGAGCGCGACTGGACCATCAGCAGCTTTTCTGCGTTGGTACGGGATATCCCCCGACAGAACACATCCCGTGACGAAGCGTTTTTCCCCTCCTTTACCCCGGAACCGACGTTACAAAGCGCCGCGCGACACCTGTTTCCCCGGGGATCCTATGCCGGAAAATTTCTTCATGATCAGTTGCACTGGCTGGCCGAGCAGGGATTCGCACTGCGCACGAACCCCCTCTTGCCCGCCCGCTTGCAGCAACGCTGTGAACGACAAGGATGGGGACAGTGGGCCACTGTAGTAGAAACCTGGCTGAAAGAAATTGTCACAACATCCCTGCCACCTCTGGGAGCCAGTTTGGAACAACTGACCCAGTTTCTCCCGGAAATGGAATTCTGGTTTCCGGTTCATGCCGTGGATTGCACCGCACTGGATCGCCTCTGCCAAACCTGGATACTCCCCAGTCTACCCCGTCCACCGTTGACCCCGCGCACCTTGAAAGGGCTGATTATGGGATTTGCAGATCTGGTATTTGAATGGCAGGGGAAGTTATGGGTACTAGACTACAAATCCAATTATCTTGGAAAGGTCGATGAAGATTACTCCCAAGAGGCCTTGGAAAAAACTCTGGTTGCTCACCGCTACGAGCTTCAAGGTGCACTTTATCTCACAGCCCTCTCCCGACTGGCCGCCCGGCGCCACTCGCCTCCCCTCCCTCTGGGAGGAAGTATCCACCTCTTTCTGCGTGGCATTCAAAGTTCTACGGGAGGCTGTATCGTCCTACCCGCTGAACCGACATGGTTGGTTCAAATGGAAGCGGCTCTGGGCCTCGCCCCCATGGATTCGCTGTGGTCGGAGGACCGGCCATGACCCCCCAACACCTCCTCGAGATACTCCACTATTGGTCAGAAACGGGCTTGATTCGGGCTTTGGACTATGCCCTCGCCCGCTGGATTTATACCCATGATCCCAAGGCTGATTGGCGCGTACTATTGGCTGCAGCCCTGCTCTCTCATCTCGAAAGTCTGGGGCATACCTGTCTTGAGGTGAACCAGATCGCCTTCAATGACCCTACCGAATCCCTTCAGGCATCGACGACGCCGGTGTCGCCGCCGCCCCCCCATCTCGTCCCTATCTGGCTCAACGCACTGAAACACTGTGTTCTGGTGGGTACCCCATCGACCCTTACGCCCCCTCTGGTACTTCAGGGTTCCCGATTATATCTGCGACGCTACTGGCACTTTGAAACAATGGTGGCCCAAGAACTCCGGCTGCGCACTGAATCCACCGCCCCCATGACGCCAGACGCTGATCTCGCCCACCACTGGATAAACCAGCTCTTCCCGGCTACGGTACGTTCACCCGTCACGCCTGATTGGCAGAAAGTGGCCTGCGTCCTGGCCCTGAAAGGTCGCTTTACGGTCATCACCGGAGGTCCGGGCACGGGTAAAACCCATACGGCGGCTCGGCTACTGACCTTGCTGCTCGCGCTCACCCCCCATGCCAGGACGATGCGCATTGCTCTGGCGGCACCCACGGGGAAAGCAGCAGCACGCCTCAATCAGGCCATTTTCTCGGCCTTACACGAACTCACCCCGCGCCTTGAAAAGGTACTGGATTTGTCTCCGTTGATCGCGCACCTGAGTCCTGCGTGCACCCTCCACTCCCTGCTGGGTGCCCGCTTCGGCACGCGTCAATGGCGCCACCATGGCGCCAACCCTGTGGCTTTGGACCTGCTGATTGTCGATGAAGCTTCCATGATCCATCTCGAGATGATGGCCACGCTACTTCAGGCAATTCCACCCCACTGCCGCCTCATTTTGATGGGGGACAAGGATCAGTTGTCCAGTGTGGAAGCCGGGGCCGTTCTGGGAGATTTATGTGAACTCGCCGAACAGGGAAACTACCGACCAGAGACCTTGTCCGCCATCCAGCACCTCTCCGGAGTTGAATTACCCCCCGAGTTCATGAATCCGCAAGGATCGAACTTATCCCAGCATCTGGTGATGCTGCGCCACTCCCACCGTTTTGGCAGTGCCATCGGACAATTGGCCTGCGCAGTCAATGCTGGAGATGAAGCTACAGTCCTCAACTGTTTGCACCAGGGAGAATCCACTGGGGTACGCTGGATTCCCCGAGGAGAACCTTCCCTCTTCGCGCACCTCGCCCTGGACTCAAAGCAGACCAATTATTTCGCTTTTTTTCAATGTATTCAATCTCGCCCGAAGGAACCAGACCAGCAGGAAAGCTGGATCCGGAAGGTCATTACGACCTTTGACCGATTCCGTTTTCTCTGCGCGGTTCACGATGGCCCTTGGGGAGTGAATACCCTGAATCAAATGGTGGAACAACAGTTGACCGCATTCGAATGGATCAAATCTCAGGGAGAATGGTATGAAGGTCGGCCCGTCCTAGTGACCCAAAACGATCATGAATTGGGAATTTTCAACGGAGATATCGGCATCACCCTGCGTGTGGTACCAGAGAAGTCTCCCTTACGCGTGTTCTTCGTCACTAACGAGGGCATCCGTTCCGTCAGCATCAGTCGCCTGAACCAAGTCGCCACGGCTTTTGCCATGACCGTGCATAAGTCTCAAGGTTCAGAGTTTGAGCATACCTGTCTTATCCTGCCTGGAAATCACACGAACGTCACCCGCGAATTGATCTACACCGGAATCACGCGGGCACGCGCCGCCCTGACGCTGATCACCGACTCCCCCCAAACTCTCACCCAGGGTATCGCCCGGCGCGTGCAACGCAGCAGTGGTTTGCTGGATCATTAACCGAGCGATCACAATGACATCTACCGCTTATTGGCCTCGCACGGTATGGGTATCTCTGGCGCAGCCCGGATCATCAGAAAATACCTGATTAAACCCGCTCACCCGCGATCGAGCAAATGGGCCTTGGGCATGACTTCCTTCCATTCGTCAGCATCGGCAGGGGGGTCCTTGCGTTCGATGAGGGGTTTCCATAATTTCGCCAATTCCGCATTGATGGCGATGAAGGCACGTTGATTTTCAGGAACGTCGTCTTCGGCAAAAATGGCTTCGGCCGGACATTCGGCAACGCAGAGCGTGCAATCGATACACTCATCCGGATCGATGACCAAAAAATTTGGACCCTCCCGAAAACAATCCACCGGACACACATCGACACAGTCCGTATACTTACAGCGGATACAGGATTCGGTCACCACATAGGTCATTTCACGCCTCTCTCTAATTGCCAAAACTGTCGTAGGAATTCTACCGTATCCCCGCCTTTGACGAAAGGGATTCCGTGGCTTTTTGCGTTCTCGGGCATTTTGGTTTACGATGTATCCCCAATTCCGTTCTGAAACGGTCAACCCCCGTCCCCATTGATTTCTGCAACTCAAACCTAGTCGAGGACCTTCCCATGAGTACTGTCCACCATGTCACCGATCGCTCTTTTGAACATGAGGTGCTGCAATCTCCCATTCCCGTGTTGCTCGACTTCTGGGCGGAGTGGTGTGGCCCGTGCAAACTGATTGGCCCTGTCCTGGAAGAAGCTGCAAGAGAGTATGACAACCGCATCAAAGTTGCCAAACTGAATGTGGATGACAACCCGGAAATAGCCAGAAAATATGGGGTGCGAGGCATTCCAACCCTGCTCCTATTCAAGAACGGCAGTGTCGAAGGCACCAAGGTTGGCGCATTGTCAAAGTCCCAACTCAACGCCTTTATTGACAGTCACCTATAAACCAGTTACTCTGCGCCACTGTGAACGACACGGTGGCGCCGCCCCTCTCGTTCCAATAGTTCTCCATCCCTCCACGCCAGCATACGCTGAAAATTCAGCCTCAACCTGCGTCCTTCCCATTAGAACTCATTCAAATCACCACTCCTAATCCATGCATCTTTCCGATCTAAAAACACATCATGTCACTGAACTGGTGGAAATGGCCACCAAGTTTGAAATTGAAGGCGCCAATCGCATGCGCAAGCAGGAATTGATCTTCGCTCTGCTGAAGAATCAGGCCAAACGCGGCGAAAGCATTTTCGGTGACGGAACGCTCGAAGTTCTACAAGATGGCTTTGGCTTTCTCCGCTCACCCGAGACCTCTTACCTCGCCAGCCCAGATGACATTTACATCAGCCCATCCCAGATACGACGCTTCAATCTGCATACGGGAGACAGTATTCAGGGCGAGATTCGCATCCCCAAGGAGGGAGAGCGTTACTTCGCCCTGGTTAAAGTAGACTCGGTGAATGGTGAGGCCCCAGAAAACGCCAAAAACAAGATTTTGTTTGAAAACCTGACACCCCTGTTTCCAACGGAGGCCATGTCCCTAGAGCGCGACATTCGTGCCGAAGAAAACATCACCGGTCGGGTGATCGACATTATTGCCCCCATCGGCAAAGGACAGCGCGGACTGCTTGTCGCCAGCCCCAAGAGCGGCAAGACGGTCATGTTGCAACACATCGCCCATTCCATTGCCACTAACGCACCCAACGCCACGTTAATCGTTCTGCTGATCGATGAACGGCCGGAAGAAGTCACGGAAATGCAGCGGTCCGTACGTGGCGAAGTGGTTTCCTCCACCTTTGACGAACCCGCCACGCGCCATGTTCAAGTCGCTGAAATGGTGATAGAAAAAGCCAAGCGTCTGGTAGAGCATAAACGCGATGTAGTCATCCTGCTCGACTCCATCACCCGCCTGGCTCGCGCTTACAACACCGTGGTACCGTCCTCGGGAAAGGTATTGACTGGGGGCGTGGATGCCAATGCTCTGCAACGACCCAAACGTTTTTTTGGCGCAGCCCGTAACATCGAAGAAGGCGGTTCCCTCACCATTATTGCGACCGCCTTGGTAGACACAGGGTCGCGCATGGATGATGTCATCTACGAGGAGTTCAAAGGCACTGGCAATATGGAAATTCATCTGGATCGACGTATGGCGGAAAAGCGCATATACCCTGCTCTGAACGTCAACCGCTCGGGAACACGCCGCGAAGAACTGCTGATCAAACCTGATATCCTGCAAAAAATCTGGGTATTACGTAAACTGCTTTACCCCATGGACGAGATGGAGGCCATTGAATTTCTTCTCGACAAAATCAAGGCCACCAAAAATAACAGTGACTTTTTCGATTCCATGAGACGGGGTTGAGGTTCTGTAGAGGACTTGCCAATTACAAAAGTTTGGCTCATAATTCAGGGTTTGGTGCCGTATACCCCGGCACATTCTAAGGAACAAGCGTATGAAAGCAGACATTCATCCCGCCTACGCGGACATCACCGTAACCTGCAGCTGTGGTAACTCTTTTGTCACCCGCTCCACGCTCGGCAAACCAGCACTCTCGGTCGAAGTCTGTGCTGCCTGCCATCCGTTTTATACCGGAAAGCAAAAAATCGTTGACACCGCTGGGCGGGTCGAGAAATTCCGTCAAAAATACGCTCGCAAGTAATTCCCGCCTTCACATCGAAGGCGAGGATTGTCATCTCGCAGGGGGCGACCAGTGGCTTCAGCATTATTTGCCGGCAAATCCATCAACTTTGACGGCAACGCCAGCCCCTTTAAGATCTTTCTTTTCGTTCTGATCTGTGCGGCCTGGATTCTTCCCGGTCTCACTGGGCACACCCCCTGGAAATATGACGAAGCCGTCAGCCAGGGGATCGTTCATGGCATGCTTCAGGGAGGGTCTTGGCTCTCCCCTGAACTGGCTGGCGAACCCTACCTCGCTCACCCTCCGCTGTATTATTGGATAGCCGCCCTCCTGGTACGCCTATCCTTTAACCTGCTTCCTCACCACGATGCCGCCCGTCTGGCCAGCGGCTTGTTCATGATCGGCACCTTCGCCGGCGTGGCCAGTGCCGCGCGCCACCTGTATGGAGATCGCACGCCGCGCCTCGCCGTGCTCATTCTGATCGGATGTGCCGGACTGGTCATTCGAGCCCACGAAATGAGTCCTGACCTGACCTGGCTCGCTGGCATATCCTGGGTTGCTGCATCCCTCCCCATGGGGCGCTCCCGACCAGCACGAGCAGGTCTGCTGGGGGGCATGGGATTCGGTATGGCCTTCTTGGCTCAGGGATCCTTAGTGTTCCCCTTGCTTCTTCCCCTGCTTTTACTCACTCCAGCACTGATCCCTGAATTCCGCTCACCACAACCCCTCCGTCATGTTCTCTGGTGGGCCTTGGGAGCACTCCCTTTTCTCGTCATTTGGCCCGTCCTTCTCATTTTGCAGTCTCCTTCGGCTTACGTGCTGTGGAAACCCGTGCTTCTTGGCCCGCTGTTACACCCCACGGTGTGGCTGGCAAGCGATGCCTCCCCGTTCTACTATATCGCCGTCTCGAGCTGGTTTGCCTGGCCTGCAGCGCCCCTGGCAGCAGGCATACTCTGGACTGGGGGAAAGCGTGTCTGGGACAAACCCCAAACCCGCTTTCTTTTACTCATGCTGGGACTGTGGTGGATCATACTGGGAATCACGACTTCGCCCAGAGAAGGGAATGCCTTGCCCTTATTGATTCCCTTTGTGTTGCTGTCTACTGGCGGCCTGGACAGCTTGCGTCGGGGTGCCACCAGCGCCCTGGACTGGTTTGGAATGCTTACCTTCGGCTTGCTGACCACCCTCCTATGGCTTGGCTGGATTGCCCAAATGACGGGGTGGCCTGTCGGTATCATTCATTATCTCGACAGTCAGTTGCCCGATTTTACAACCCACTTTCAGCTGTGGCCTTTCCTTTTTTCCCTGGTGATCACGGTTCTCTGGATACTCACCATCATTCACTCCCACCCATCCCCTCGGCGCGCCCTGATGAACTGGTCCGTGGGAATGACCGTCTCATGGTTACTGGTCATGACATTGTGGCTCCCTTACGTTGAAGCTTCGCGCAGTTATGAGGGGGTGATGCTATCACTCGGACGTGCGCTGCCAGCACACCATGGATGTATCATGAGCAGTGGGCTGGGTGAACCGCAGCGCGGGCTGCTCGACTACTCTCTGGATCTGCGCACTGAACGACGGGAACTCGACCCCAACGCCCAATGTTCTCTCTGGCTGGTCCAGTCCAATGGACAATCCAGCTTCCTGATCCCGCACGGATGGCATTTGCGCTGGAGTGGTGCGCGCCCCGGCGACCGCACGGAACGCTACCTCCTGATGAGTCGCAATGTCCGATGAGGTCGGGACGCTCACGCTTTACCCTAGAGCAACAGGAACTGCGTCGCGCTACCTTGCCACGCCCCAGTCTCAACGCAGATCTTCCTGTTCTCCATGCGCAGGAGTCAATCCTACAAGCCATCCATAGCCACCCTGTAATCATCGTCTGTGGCGAAACTGGTTCGGGCAAAACCACCCAACTGCCTCAACTCTGTCTTCATCTTGGGCGGGGAGTCAGCGGACTCATTGGCTGCACCCAACCACGCCGTGTGGCTGCGCGCAGCGTAGCACAACGACTGGCGCAGGAACTGGGGGGGACCGTAGGAGAACAAGTCGGCTATCAAGTGCGCTTTCATGACCAAGTGTCTGACCGCTCTTTCATAAAAATCATGACGGAAGGAATCCTGCTGGCTGAAATCAGTCACGATCCCTTGTTGCTGCGCTACGACACCCTGATTCTGGATGAAGTCCATGAGCGTAGCCTGAACATGGATTTTCTCCTGGGTTACCTCCACCAACTCCTTCCTCAAAGACCCGACCTCAAGCTCATCCTGACTTCTGCGACCATTGATGCGGAACGGCTCTCCGCTCATTTCGGGCATACACCCATCATCGAAGTCTCCGGCCGTACTTACCCCGTGGAGACCCGTTGGCGTCCACCCACCCCTCTCACAGCAGAAGAAAAGGAAGGAGGTACCGAAGAGGAGGAAGATCGTCAGCTCCAGGCCTTGCTCCAGGCCGTGGATGAATTGAGCGAGTTTCATGATCGGGGAGATATCCTGATTTTTTTGGCGGGAGAAAGGGATATCAGGGTCACGGCAGAGGCCTTACGCAAACATCACCCGCCCCATACGGAAATTCTGCCTCTGTATGCACGCCAATCCGTGGCTGAACAAGATCGCGTATTTCGTCCCGGAACTGGACGGCGCATTGTGCTCTCCACCAATGTCGCCGAAACATCTCTGACAGTTCCCGGCATTCATTTCGTCATTGACAGCGGCTTCGCCCGAATCAACCGTTATAGTCTGCGCACCAAAATCACCCAACTCAAAGTGGAAAAAATTTCTCAGGCCGCCGCCCGTCAGCGCGCCGGGCGCTGCGGTCGAGTGGCAGCAGGCATATGCATTCGCCTCTATGATGAAACCGACTTTCTGGAACGCCCGCTCTTTACCACTCCTGAAATTCTGCGCACCTCCCTGGCCAGTGTCATCTTGCGCATGACCTGGCTCAATCTTGGCACCCTCGACACTTTCCCTCTACTCGATCGTCCGACACCACGGGCCATTGAAGAAGGGTATCGCCTGTTGAATGAATTGGGGGCTTGCGATGACAATAAGCAGTTGACGCCACTGGGGCGTGAACTGGCCCCTTTGCCTCTGGATCCCCGCTTGGGACGAATGTTGCTGGCAGCTCGGTCCTTTCAGTGTCTAAGGGAGATGCTCATTCTCACTGCTGCCCTGAGTGCGCAGGATCCGCGCGAACGACCTCAGGCAGACCGGGCCCGTGCCGACGCCCATCACGCTCAATTCCTGCGCGAAGGTTCCGACTTTCTGGCACTCCTGAGTGTCTGGAATGCCCTTCAGGAAGCTTTCAGTCATCGCAAATCCGGGCGCCAGCTGGCTCAGTTCTGCCGCAAGCAATATCTGTCGCTACAACGAGTTCGTGAGTGGCGCGAACTCCATGGTCAGCTTGCAGCATTAGTCGCCGAACACCGTTGGCCCATGAATAATACCCCAGCGACGCCAGAACAAATTCACCGCTCCCTCCTCAGCGGACTGCTCGGTCAAATTGGTCAACGCGATATGGACGCGCAAAATTATCTGGGACCACGCGGCATCCGCTTCTGGCTGGCTCCTGGAAGTCGTGCGCCCAAGGATCGTCCGCGCTGGCTCATGGCCGCCGAACTGGCGGAAACCACGCGCATCCAAGCGCGTCTTTGTGCGCCTGTCCTACCCGAATGGATTGAAACCGCGGCAGGGCCGTTGCTTCAACGGAGCTATGGTGACCCATTTTGGGATGCCGCAGGAGAACAGGTGAATGCCTACGAAAAAGTCACCTTTTATGGATTGACTTTGATCACTCGTCGCTCGGTACGCTATGGCCCCCTAGCGCCCCAGGAAGCGCAGAAGATATTTATCCGCCACGCCCTGGTCGGCGGGGAATTGAAGCGCCCCCCCGCCTTTTTGCAACAAAACCTTGCTGCGATGGCGGAGATTCTGGCCCTAGAACATAAAGGACGACGTCAGGGAGTACTGATTCCTGAAGAAGATCTCTGTGCCTTTTATGAGGATCAATTGCCTCAGGAAATCTGGAGCGGCCAACATCTTCATCGCTGGCTGCGCGAGCGTGCTCCAGCGCATCCGGATCCGCTGTTGATGACACGAGACTTCCTGATGTGTCATGCTGCGAGTGAGATTACCGAGGAACAATTTCCCGACCATCTGACCTGGGAGGGTCACAACTGGCCCTTGACTTACCGCTTTGATCCGGGCCACCCCCTCGATGGCGTCACTCTGACCCTTCCCTTGGTCTGGCTCTCGGCCCTCGGTGAAACTCCTTCGGACTGGCTTGTACCCGGCCTTATCCGCGAAAAAATCAGCCATCTCCTGAAAAAATTACCCGCTTCGGTTCGGCGTCAACTGGTCCCCTTGCCTCCCACCGTCACGGCCTTTCTGGAGAGACATGGCCCTGCCCAAGGGGCCCTTCTGCCGCAGTTGTCGGCTTTCGTCCGCCACCGAACCGGGCATAATCTGGCACCCAATGACTGGCCCTCTCTGCCCGATCACCTGCTCATGCGTCTGGTTTTGACCGATGACCAGGGAATCGAGTTGGCAAGCGGGCGCAATACTCAAAACCTGCGTCAGGAATGGGCGGCAGACGCCCATGCGGCATTGACCCCTGCCACCACATTGAACTGGAAACGATCCGATATTCTGCGCTGGGATTTCGAAGAACTTCCCCCTCCACAAGAAATCCAGCGCGGCGGAATTCCCCTGACCTTATATCCCGCACTGGTCGATCATGGCACCCATGTCTCCCTGGATGGTTTCGAAGATGCTGGTCTTGCCGAACTGAGCACCCGTCAAGGGGTACGCCGCCTGGCATGGCTGGCCCTTACCCCGTTACTCAAAAAGGGAACCGGTGCCCTCTCTGGAGTATTACCACTCCTCCCAGCGTATACCGAACTTCCCGGAGAGCTCCCGGCCAACGGCCAGGCAACAACAGACGCGCTGATTCAAACTCTGCTGACTCAGATGCTGTACCAATGGCTGCCCGAAGAGGCTTTGCCACCCCGCACCAGCCAACAATTTGTCAGCCAACTGCAACGATTTAAAAACCACCTGGACGCCGGCTTGAAAACGCAAATTGCGCTTTTTCTGCGTATCCTGACCCTCACTCAACATGCCCGAAAGCGCTTGGATGCTCTTCAGAAACATCGCGTTCTTCACCCCTCCTTGGTGGTGATCGCGCAGCATCTCACCTACTTGGTCAATAAAACCTCCTTGAGAGAAACGCCTCCGCGCCGTCTGCAACATTTTCCACGTTATGTTGAAGCCATCGGAATTCGTTTGGACAAGCTGCCCCGCGAGCCCCAGACAGATGCCCAAAAAAACACTTCCATCCTGCATCTCGAACGGTTATGGCAGCAAACCATGAATCGCCGCGGACCTTCTCCAGATCTGGAAGAATTCCGCTGGCAACTGGAAGAGTTGCGTTGCGCCCTTTTCGCCCAATCCCTCAAGACCGAACAACCGGTTTCGGTCAAACGCCTAGAAAAATTTTGGGAAACTCACCTGAAATAGGATTTCACCCTTGCAGTTTTGATGAATTTTTTGTATCTTAAAAGCATATTGCCCACTCCGGAATTTGCCAATGTCTTTCTCTGTATCACGCCTCTGGCTTCTGATGGGTTTTTTAACACTCCTCTCTGTTCATTCACCGTGGGCTGAGGCGCGTGTACGCCATCACCATCTCCACCATCATGCTAGGGTAAACTCTGATCCGCGTCAGATGTCACTTCTGTCTGAAACCGCGCTGGTGGTGGATGAACAAACACAGAAGGTGGTCTTTGCCAAAAACCCGGAACCAATACACCCCATAGCCTCTATCACCAAACTCATGACGGCTCTGGTGGTACTGAACAACAAACAGAATCTCACCGAAACCCTTACCGTTACCCAAGAGGATGTAGATACCTTACGTTTCAGCCGCTCCCATTTGCGCGTAGGGACCCAGGCCACGCGTCTGGAATTTTTGCGAATGGCTCTGGTCGCTTCGGAAAATCGTGCTGCGTCAGCGCTGGCACGCAATTTCCCTGGAGGCAAAGCGGCTTTTGTCCAGGGCATGAACCAGGAAGCCCTGAAATTGGGCATGAAGGACAGCCACTTCGAAGATTCCAGCGGGCTCAACAGCGCCAATGTCGCCACCGCTCATGACTTGGCCATACTTGTAGACACGGCCGTCAAGGTTCCTCTCATTCATGAGATCACCACGCAGGCTGAGGTTCAGGCCCCCATCGGGCGCGGAGGCCGTTTGGTTACGCTGCATAATACCAATCCTCTGGTGGCCCATGAAGGCTGGAACATTGGGCTGTCAAAGACCGGGTTCATCAATGAGGCCGGTCAATGTCTGGTGATGCAGGCCACCATCCGCCAACGCCCTACGATCATTGTTTTACTGGACTCCCATGGTCGTCATGCCCGTTTTGCCGATGCCAATCGCGTGCGCCGCTGGCTCGAAGTTCAGGACCAAACCACTCTGGGTGAAGTCAAAGCCAATCCTGCCGTAGGGGCTGCGGCGCTGTAGGGGTTTTACCCATGCGCGTGGGATTATGGATCACCTGCCTAGTGGACCTGATGCGTCCGGCCATTGGATTTTCCGCCTTAAAACTTTTGGAAGACAGTGGTTGCACCGTGGTGGTACCTCACCTGCAAACCTGTTGTGGACAACCTGGTTACAATAGCGGCGACCTTCAATCTGGCAAGGATTTGGCACTCAAATTTCTCCATGAATGTGAAGACTTTGATGCTGTGGTGGTTCCCAGCGGTTCGTGCGGCGGCATGATGCGCAAACATTACCCTACCCTATTTCAAGACAACCTTGAGCTGCAGAGCCGATTCACCGCCTTGGCAGGTCGTGTCTGGGAGCTTTCCGAATTTTTGCTACAAAGACCCCTCCCCCCATTGTCTACTCGGTTCAAAGGGCGTCTGACCTACCACGACAGCTGTTCTGGACTGCGCGAACTGGGCATCCGTCATGGCCCACGCCAGTTGCTCCAACAGATTCCAGGCGTGGAACTGGTGGAAATGGCAGACCGTGACATTTGTTGTGGTTTTGGCGGCGCATTTTCGGTAAAACTGGGAGATATCTCTACCCGCATGGCAGAAAACAAGTGCCGCTCGATCCGTGCCACCGGTGCCCATGCCGTGGTAGGAGGTGATTTGGGATGTCTTCTCACCATTGAAGGACGACTGCGCCGGGAAGGGGACGACCAGACCCAGGTTTGGCACTGGGCCGAAATCCTGGCTGGAATGGCCTCACATTGATGCACAGCAAGGCTGACCACTTCAAGGAGAATTCGCGGCGCCAGCTCGGCGATGCCACACTGCAGCAGAATATGCGTCGTTTCGGTGGCCGCTTTGCCCAAGCTCGGGCTGTGGCCATGGAAGAATTGCCGGACCTCGAAGCCCTCCGCGATCAGGCGGCAGCCATTCGGGATCGCAGTTTATATCAACTGGACGAATGGTTGCTGCGTTTTGAAGCCCAGGCCAAAAATGCCGGTATCACTGTCCACTGGGCGGCCACGGGTGCTGAAGTCAATCGTATTGTGCTAGAAATTGCGCAGGCTGCGGACGTACGCAAGGTCGTCAAATCCAAATCCATGGTCAGCGAGGAAACCGGACTCAATGAGGCCCTCATCGGGGCCGGACTACATGTCGTGGAAACCGACTTGGGAGAGTATATTCTGCAGTTGGCAGAGGAGCCTCCTTCTCATCTGATTGCGCCTGCCCTCCATAAAAACGTGGAGGAAGTTGCGGATCTCTTTGCGGCCCACCACCATACTCCGCGCCAGACAGACATTCCCTCTCTTTGTCGCGAGGCCAGAGTACAACTTCGCCCCCATTTCCTTGATGCAGACATGGGAATCACCGGGGGTAATTTTTTGATAGCCGAAACCGGCTCCGTGGTACTGGTAACCAATGAAGGAAATGGCCGCATGGTTACCACCCTGCCACGAGTACATGTAGCCATCACCGGAATTGAAAAAGTTTTGCCCACACTGGATGATCTGACCACCCTGCTGAAATTGTTACCGCGTTCCGCTACCGGTCAGAGCATCACCAACTATGTCTCTCTCCTGACCGGCCCGCGTCACGACGATGAAAGGGAAGGACCCAGCCAATCCCACATCATTCTGGTCGACGGCGGCCGTTCTGAAGTTCTTGGAACCGCTTTGCAACCAGCATTGCGCTGTATTCGCTGCGGCGCCTGCATGAATCATTGCCCGGTATACCAAAACATTGGCGGACAGGCCTACGGATGGGTTTATCCAGGCCCTATTGGCGCCATTCTCACTCCCGCCTATCTGGGGTTGGATCAGGCTCGGGATCTGCCTCAGGCCGCCACCCTATGTGGCGCCTGTGAAGTGGTATGCCCAGTCCGTATCCCTCTGCCAGCACTGATGCGAGAATTGCGTCAGCAATCGGTACAACAAGGTTTGCGCCCATGGCGCGAACGACTGGGCGTGCGTCTATGGCACTGGTTAGCATTGCATCCTCGCAGTTACCGCTGGTTCAGTCGAGTGCTGATATGGGGTCTGAGCAAGATGGCGAATGCCCAAGGGATGGTCACACGACTCCCTGGACTGGATGGTTGGACCCAGGGGCGAGATATGCCCGCTCCACAAGGAGCATCTTTTCATTCACTGTATCGAAAAACCTCACGGAAAACGTCTTGATTTCGTCCCGCGACCTTATTCTGCAACGCATTCGAGCGCGTCTTCACGGCGCTGTGATTCACGATGACACCATTGACCCGCAGCCGACTTCTGTCTTGCCTGCGCCCTCCCTTGAAGTGTTGCGTCAACGCTTCATGGATAAAGCATCCGCGCTGGGCTCCATGGTGCACCTCGTCCCTACGCGCGATGCAGTTCCCACGATTCTGGAAAATTTACTGCAGGAACTCGAACTTCCCCTGCAAGCAGTGTGCTGGCCAGCACTGGCCCCATGGTTGGACCAACATCATACTCGCTTGAATCTTTTCTTTCGCCCTGCAGAACCTGCTGATGCGGTGGGAGTAACGGGATGTCACTGTGCCATCGCCGATACCGGAACGCTGGTGCTGCGCACCTCCGCCCTCACTCCAGGAAGCGTCAGTCTATTACCTGAAACCCATGTGGCACTGGTATCAGAAGAAGATCTGGTAAGTGATATGAAAGCGAGTTGGCGACATTTGGCGCGCGAGCCTTGGGCGCGTTCCGTCAATTTTGTCTCCGGACCTTCTCGCACAGCGGACATCGAACAAACCGTGGTGATCGGAGCTCATGGCCCGGCCCGGGTAATCATCCTGCTGTATGGATCAGCCCCTTGAAGCTTCGTCCTCGTCGGACTGTTGTAACGCCCATAATTCACTGTAGCGCCCCCCCTGTACCAACAGGGCACTGTGCGTTCCTCGTTCGATGATTCGTCCCCCTTCCATGACCAAAATCTGATCTGCATCCACGATGGTGGACAAGCGATGGGCAATCACCAAAGTGGTATGGTGACGTGCCATGGAAGCCAATTCTTCCTGAATATCCCGCTCAAAGTTGGAATCCAACGCCGAGGTTGCTTCATCAAACACCAGAATACGTGGTGCCTTGAGAAGGGTACGGGCAATGGCAACCCGTTGTTTCTCCCCACCCGACAACTTGAGCCCCCGTTCTCCCACGGGGGTATCATATCCTTCGGGCAGGCCTTCAATAAAATTATGGATGTGGGCAGCCTGAGCACAACGCAGCACCTCTTCACGGGTGGCATCGGGCCTTCCGTAGGCAATATTGGCATAAATCGTATCATTGAATAACACCGTATCCTGCGGCACGATGCCGATGGCAGCACGCAAAGATCCTTGAGTGACCGAGCGAATATCCTGGCCATCGATCAGAATACGTCCTTCTTGCACTTCATAGAAACGGAACAACAGGCGGGACAGCGTCGATTTTCCTGCGCCACTGGACCCCACCACTGCCACCTTCTGACCCGCTGGAATCTCAAAATCCACGCCATGCAAAATGGGACGGCGCGGGTCATAGGCAAAATTCACCGCCTCAAAGCGCACCACCCCATCTTGAACCTGTAGTGGAAGTGCCCCCGGCTGATCCTGAACTTCTGTTTGCACCGTGAGCAAACGAAACATCCGGTCCATGTCTGCCAAAGCCTGCTTGATTTCACGATACACCACCCCGAGAAAATTCAGGGGCATATATAGCTGTAATAACAAAGCATTGATCAGCACGAGATCGCCCACCGTCAAATGTCCATGAGCCACACCCGTGGCAGCACGCATCATGAGAGCCACGGCACCGATGCCAATGATCAAACTCTGTACCCCATTGAGCAAGGCCAATGAGGTTTGACTCTTGACGGCAGCCTCTTCCCAGCGAGCCAGATTTTCATCATAACGTTGGGCTTCCCAAGCCTCGTTACCAAAGTATTTGACGGTTTCATAGTTGATCAGGCTGTCAACGGCCCGTGCATTGGCCCGGGAGTCCAATTCATTCATACGACGACGAAATGCAGTGCGCCATTCGGTGATCACCACCGTCAAGGCAATATAGATTCCCAAGGTCACCAGCGTAATGATGGCAAACCAGGCATCATATTTCCATGACAAAATTCCCGCGACCATGGCCATTTCCACCAACGTCGGGAAAATGCTGAAAAGGGTGAAGCGCATCAAGCTTTCTATTCCCCGCGTGCCGCGTTCGATGTCCCGGGATAGCCCTCCTGTGTGCCGCTCCAGGTGGAAACGCAAATTTAGGGCATGTAAATGTTGAAATACACTCAAGGCAATACGCCGGATAGCGCGCTGAGTGACCTTGGCAAAAACCCCATCGCGCAACTCGTTAAACAGTGTCGTGGAAAAACGCAAAGCCCCATACGCCAGCACCAGACTCACTGGAACCATGAGCACTCCTTGTCCAGGAGCCAATCGATCGATGATCTGCTTTAATACTAGGGGTATGGTGACATTGGCGACTTTAGCCAGTATCAAACAGGCCAGAGCCAATCCTACCCGACCTTTAAAAGCCAGAAGATAAGGCAGCAAACCACGAATGGCGCGCCAATCACCCGAGGTAAACTGCTGCGGCGAGGGAGTACCTGAAGAACCATGGGGTCTCATAGAGGGAGGGACTCCATCATGGGCAACCCAATGCGGTTTTCCCCCATCATACGAACTGGGACCAAATGAGCGGTTGCCACATCGAATCTGACCAGACCATGAAAGGTTCCGTTTCCATACACTCTGAGTAAATCACCCGTCATAGCCCCTACCCAAGGGATTTCTCTTCCTTGAATCAAGGCACGCGCTGCTGTGGAATCCAGATCCAACCGGGGAACTCCAGCCAGTAAGGTATCCAGGGGCTGCAACCTCTGCTCCCGCTGTTCCAGCGTCATGGATTCCAGTTGTTCCAAAGTGACTGCCTGCGCTAATACAAAGGGGCCGGTCCCCGTACGTCTCAAACCGGCAAGGTAGGCTCCACACCCCAGAGCAGCGCCAATGTCCTGGGCTAAAACCCGAATGTACGTCCCTTTGCTCACCGTGACATGAATTTCTAGCTGTTGCTCCTCCCATGAGGTCAATTTCAGAGTAGAAATCTCAATGAAACGAGGTTGACGTTCGATGTCTTGACCCGCACGGGCGTGGAGATACAACGCTTTTCCCGCGACTTTCAGGGCTGAATGCATGGGCGGCACTTGCGTCTGTGGACCCAGAAATTGGCGCAATATCTCTTCCAGGTTATCACGAGTCCCCTGAAAAGGCTTGCCAACCTTCAATTCACCTTCACCATCACCTGTCGAACTGGTCATTCCCAGTCTTAGAACAGCGTGATAGCTTTTGGGCGCTTCCAGAATCCATCCGGAATATTTGGTGGCCTCACCCAAACACAATGGCAACAATCCGGTGGCATGAGGATCCAGAGTCCCCGTATGTCCCGCCTTGAGTGCTCCAAATAAACGCCGCACCCGCTGCAAGGCATGATTGCTCGATACCCCCCAAGGTTTATCCAGAAGGACAACCCCTGTAATCGCACGTCGCAATGGCGGCAACGCAGAGAGTCCCTCAGGGCTGGTGGCGTTCTTCATCAGAGGCCACAGCAGCATCGATGAGATGCGATAGGGCCAAGGCACGCTCCACCGTATGATCCGCCAAGAAATGCAGCTGCGGCAAGGTATGTATCGTCAACCGCTTGCCCAAATGGTGCCGCAGAAAGCCGGCTCCATCTCGCAATGCTTGCAGGGAGCGGTCCAATACTTCATCCCCCTGCAAACTGCTGACAAAAACCTTGGCATGCGCATAATCCGCCGCGACTTCAACGGCGGTAAAAGTGACCATACCCAAGCGCGGATCCTTAAATTCGCGGCGTACCACCGCAGCCAACTCCTTCTGGAGTTGATCTGCTACCCGTTGTTGCCGTGAAAAAGTTCGCATGCCGAGTCATTCCTTTAGAGAGAACGCACCACTTCTACGACTTCAAACACTTCGAGCTTATCCCCCACCTGAATATCATTGTAATTTCTCAGGGACAGACCACACTCAAAGCCGGTTTTGACTTCGCGCACATCGTCCTTGAATCGTTTCAGTGAATCCAGTTCTCCCGTGTGAACGACGACATCGTCACGCAAAAGGCGGACCTGGGCATTGCGTTTTGCGATCCCTTCCAGAACATAGCAACCCGCCACCGCGCCCACCTTGGAAATGCGAAATACCTCGCGAATATCTACCAACCCCAGAATGTGTTCCTTGCGATCCGGAGCAAGCATGCCAGAGAGGGCGGCTTTGACCTCATCCACTACGTTATAGATGATGTCGTAATAACGCACATCCACTCCTGCACTGGCAATAAGCTTGCGTGCTGTCACATCGGCACGGGTATTGAAACCGATGATCACCGCTTTAGAAGCGAGTGCCAAATTCACATCAGACTCCGTAATCCCCCCCACGGCTGCATGGACGATGTTGACGCGCACCTCATCCGTAGACAATTTTGACAGGGATTGGGTCAATGCTTCATAAGAACCCTGAACATCAGATTTGATGATCAGTGGCATGGTCTTGATTTCGCCATCGCCCATCTGTTCAAACATATTTTCCAATTTGGCTGCCTGCTGTCGCGCCAACTTCACATCACGGAATTTACCTTGACGGAACAAGGCAATTTCTCGCGCCTTGCGTTCATCATTGAGCACCATGACATCCTCTCCCGCCACCGGTACCTCTGTGAGCCCCTGTATTTCCACAGGAATTGACGGACCAGCACTATCCACAGGGTGTCCAGCCTCATCCAGCATGGCCCGTACCCGTCCGTAAGCTGCACCGGCCAGCACCATGTCCCCACGACGCAATTGCCCTGATTGGACCAATATGGTCGCTACCGGACCGCGTCCCTTGTCCAGTCGCGCTTCGATGACAATGCCTTTGGCGGGAGTATTACGAGGAGCCTTGAGTTCCAATACTTCTGCTTGCAGCAACACGGACTCGAGCAACTCGTCGATTCCCATTCCTGATTTGGCGGAAACCGCCACAAACTGTGCATCGCCACCATATTCTTCAGGCAGCACGCCTTGGGTCACCAATTCATTTTTAATGCGGTCAAAATTGGCTTCCGGCTTATCCATCTTGTTGACGGCAACGACCACGGGGACCTGTGCCGCTTTTGTATGATGAATGGCTTCGATGGTCTGCGGCATGACTCCATCATCGGCTGCCACCACCAGAATCACGATATCCGTCACTTTTGCCCCACGAGCACGCATGGCAGTAAACGCTTCATGCCCTGGAGTATCCAGAAAAGTGACCATACCTCGGGGAGTCTCCACATGATACGCACCAATGTGTTGAGTAATTCCACCGGCTTCCCCGCTGGCTACCCGCGTCCGCCGAATGTAATCCAGCAAAGAGGTTTTTCCATGATCCACATGGCCCATCACCGTCACCACGGGCGCCCGTGGCTCAGGTACAGCATCCGTTAATGTTTCGCCCGATTCGGCCAACAGTGCTTCAGGATCATCCAGCTTGGCTGGCTGGGCTTTGTGGCCCATTTCCTGAACCACGATCATCGCCGTTTCCTGATCCAGCACCTGGTTGATCGTCACCATCATGCCCATCTTCATCAATGTTTTGATGACTTCTGCCGCTTTTACGGCAATTTTCTGGGCCAATACGCCGACAGTAATGGTTTCCGGGATCAGCACCTCATAAATAATAGGCTCAGTGGGCGCAGAAAAAGCATGGGCTTGGTTGGAATCCGACTTGTGAGATTTTCCATGACGTCCGTGGGGATCGCGCCATCCCGTCTGGGCCCCAGAATCACCGCGGGTTTTCAAAGCGCGGCGCTTATTTCCATCATCAGTCCACGCAGTGGCAGGTTGTTTATCGGCCTTCTTGGGAGCCTTTCGCACAGCACCCGCATCAGCAGCAGCGGGGGGGGTCGCAGGACGATGCAACGTACCAGATTTCTCTGCCCGCGCATCATTATTATTCCCTTTGGCAGGTTTGGCCGCAGCCAGCGCTGCTGCTTGAGCGACGGCCAAGGCTTTCTCTTCAGCTTCCTTGCGCAGTCGAACACGATCCAGCTTATCTTGGGCATCCGCCGCTTGACGCGCACGCAGCTCGGCTTGTCGACGCGCCTCTGACTCGCGCAAAGCGCGCTGCTCCTCATCAATGGGAGAGGTGCGCTGCGGACGAACCAATCGGGTCGACACCCGCACTTCACCCACAGGTTCCGTGACTGAAGCACTTTCGACAGCTGCTGGTGGAGTTTCTTCCTCCACCACTGGAGATGCGACCTCTGGAAGCACTTCCATGGGTTCATCAAGGTTGACAGAAATCGGTAGTTCTTCCAAGACCGGAATCGGTTCTGGGGCCGAGGCTTCCTCTGCCATCTCCACCACAGGAGCGGGACTCGTGACCTCTTCCAACAAAATTTCCGGCATTGCTGTGGACTCTGGAATGTCAACTTCCGGCACGACAGCTTCACTCACCACCACCCCAACCACTTCGTCATCAGCCAGTGCCGCTTCAGGAACATCCCGCTTGATCAGTACCCGTTTTTTACGGACTTCGACCTGAATGGTACGCGCCTTGCCAGTGGCATTATCCGCTTTGCGAATCTCGCTGGTTTGGCGACGGGTTAAGGTGATTCGTGTCTTCGGATCCGTACGTCCATGTTGCCCGCGCAAATGCTCGAGCAATGTCGCCTTATCCCTTTCCGTCAGCAAGTCCTGGGATGCCTTGCGAATACCCGCCGCGTGCAGCTGATCCAGCAACGCCTCCGGCGTCATTTTTAATTCTGCGGCCAAATCAGCCACGGTGGCTTGCGTCATGTTATCTCTCCAATTACTCGAACATCGGTGCACGGGCAGACATAATCAAGGCACTGGCACGTTCATGCTCCAACCCCGTCATTTCTTCCAGTTCATCCACCGCCAAATCGGCCAGATCCTGCACCGTGCGAATCCCTTTGGAAGCTAACAATACCGCCGTCTCTGGGTCCATCCCCACCATACCTTGAAGGTCTTCCAGGTCATGTTCCACCTTTTCCTCGGTGGCAATGGCTTCTGTCAGCAATGCGTTGCGCGCCCGACTCCGCAACTCATTGACGGTTTCTTCATCCAAGGCTTCAATGGCTAACATTTCATTCTTGGGCACATAGGCAACCTCTTCCAGCGTGGAAAAACCTTCCTGGATCAGAATATCAGCAATCTCCTCATCCACATCCAGGCGTTCCACAAACAGCGTGCGGATATGGGTCGATTCTTCCGCATCCTTCTCCTGAGCCTGATCCTCCGTCATGATGTTCAAGGTCCAACCCGTCAGTTCCGACGCCAACCGGACATTCTGCCCATTGCGACCAATGGCCTGAGCCAGTTGTTCCTCATCGACCACCACATCCATGCTATGTGCGTCTTCATCCACGCGAATGGAATTGACCTCTGCCGGGGCCAGCGCATTGATGACAAATTGAGCCGGATCCTCAGACCACAGGATGATATCCACCCGCTCCCCGCCCAACTCAGAAATCACCGCCTGAACCCGTGACCCTCTCATCCCAACACAGGTACCAATGGGATCCAATCGACGATCACGGGAATGCACCGCAATTTTGGCTCGAATTCCGGGATCCCGAGCAGCCGACTTAATCTCCAGCAAACCTTCCTCAATTTCCGGGACTTCCAGTTCAAACAACTTCATCAAGAATTCGGGGACGACCCGCGATAAAATCACTTGCGGACCACGCCCCCCACGATCAACACGCAACATGAAAGCGCGAACACGATCCCCGACGCGAAGGTTCTCGCGTTGAATCAGTTGATCACGGGGCAGTAAAGCTTCTACCCGCCCTGATTCAATGATGTAACTTCCCCGTTCCTGACGTTTGACTGTTCCACTCACCAAATTATCCTGGCGCTGCAAGAAATCTGCCAGAATTTGTTCCCGTTCGGCATCACGAATTTTCTGAAAAATTACCTGTTTCGCCGCTTGCGCACCGATGCGCCCGAATTCCACAGGTTCCAGAGGTTCTTCCACCACCTCGCCCGCCTGAGCTTCCGGATTATTTTCACGCACTTGAGACAAAGGCAACTCTTGAAACTCGGAAAGCCATTCGGCATCATTCACTACGCGCCAGCGCCTGAAGGATTGAAATTCCCCCGTATTGCGATCGATACTCACGCGCACATCAATATCGTCTTCCCCGTGTTTCTTGCGCGTAGCCGATGCCAGCGCCTGTTCCAGAGCCACAAAGACGATTTCGGGAGAAACGGTTTTCTCGCGCGCCAATGCATCCACCAACAGCAATACTTCCTTGCTCATAATCCATCTCCACTCATAATTCAGGAACGAGGTGGGCCCGATCGATGTCAGCCCGCAAAAATTCCACAGCGCCCGTGGGAGTAAGCAGCACCAGAATATCCTCTGACACGGACTCTACATGCCCCAGAAAATTGCGCTGCCCTGACCGCGGCGTGCGCATTTTAAGTTTTACCTCGCGCCCCATGAAACGCTGAAAATCGGCGGTTTTACGCAACGGACGGTCTAACCCCGGAGAAGAAACCTCGAGTCGCTCATAGGGAATGTCTTCCACGGCAAAGAGTCGGGTCAACTGGTTACTGACCGCCATGCAGTCTTCAACACCCACCCCATCATCAGGCTTATCAATAAAAACCCGAAGGAGCCCACGCCCCGCACGCTCGAGATCTACAAATTCATAGCCCAGACCCACCACCGTTTTTTCTACCAAAGCCACCAGATCCATGATCCTAACCTTCTGTTGCCAACCCCGAGAACGAAAATAAAAAAAGGGCCCAAGGCCCACTGCGCTACCAAACTACAAAATATTCCCGCTTAACTCCGAATATTATAAAGGGTTTTTCAGCCACTTGTCCAGAAAATCCGCCCCCCATCGGACTCCGAAGCCCGTCACTTCCGTTGCCACGGCACCCAACCCCTCTTTATGGGAAGACGCAGACAAATCCACATGCACCCAAGGGAGGTCGGCAGTGAAGCGCGCGAGAAATCGCGTCGCCAGAATATGATCAGCGTCGCCCTCGAGGGTACACTGCTTAACATCGGCCACTGTGCTTTCCAATGCACTGTCATAATCATCATCTTGGGGAAACACCAGCATTCTTTCACCGCTCTGTTCCCCAGCGCTCATGACCAGATCGGCCAACGAAGGGGATGTGGTAAAAGCGCCACTATAGCGACTGCCTAATGCAGTATGCATACTGCCGGTCAAGGTCGCAAAATCAACCATCAGGTCTGGCTGACCTCGCGCCGCCAAAACCAGCGTATCCGCCAATACCATCCGCCCTTCTGCATCGGTATGCACCACTTCCAGAGTCGTGCCATCCAGGGCCGTCACCACGTCATTCTGCTTATAAGCGTTTGGCCCCACCGAGTTTTGCGCCAGGGCCAACCAGACATCGACCACCACCGGCACACGCAAACGTGACAAGCACTGAAGAAGCGCCAGAGCTACCGCCGAGCCATTCATATCTTCATGCATGCCCTGCATATACCGTGCCGGTTTGAGATTATGCCCCCCTGTGTCAAAACAGATGCCTTTTCCCACCAAGGCAATGCGTCTTGTTGCCCCAGCAGGAGCATAACGCACATGAACGATGGCCGCATCTTCTACAGCACTGCCCTGTGCCACTGCCACAAAAGCTCCGGCACCCATTTCGCGCAGTTGCGCCAAGGAATACTCTTCCCATTCCCAGCCTTCCTGGTTTGCCCAAGTTTGAACCTGAGCGCGGTAATACAGAGGCGTGAGTTCATTCGGGGGCAATACCGTTAGTGCCCGAGCCAACGTATTGGCTGCAGCCAATTGCCGAGCACGCTCCACCACTTCTGGGGCTGGAACATTTCCTTGTAAAACAAAACGACGTACGCCTTGCCAGGGATCCTTTTTTCGCGACGGAAGGGCTTGGCCATTCACGGCCACCGTGTAGAGAACCTCTTCTGCATGAATCAGTGCATCCGCCCCAGAAAACCATACCGCCAGCGCTTCGGGCTTATCCTCCAACAAGGGATGCAATGCCTCCCGCACCCGCGTCAGTCTTTCGAAAGCATTCTTAGCCCCATGAAGCCAAACCCAACTGATTCGTACCCCCTGTTCGTTCATGACCGTGTGAGGTTCAAAACCGTCAGGTTTCTTGAATTTTTTCTCTTTACCCAACGCCAGTTGATGCCGCAACCGATGGGCCACCAACGTCCGCAACCAGTTCCCTGCAGGTGAAGAACAAGAATCGCTCGGAGGCTCGGAAATTACCACCAGTACCTGACCCATGCCTTGTTCAACCCAGGATTCTTCACCCGCTCCAAGCCAATTCCAAACCACACCTCCCCTCAACCTCTCCAATTCGGATTGAGGCGTAGCGGCAACAGATTGGGGAGAAACAGGAAAATCGGACAAGGGCACAACACTCCAGATCGTGTGAGATTCACACAAAATGGTATCATGGGCCCCGTTCCAATACAAAACCATTTTCTCTCGTGCAACCCTACCTCGATCTTGTTCGCGACATTCTGCAGCATGGTAGCTGGCAGGATAACCGCACCGGCATTCGCACTCGCTCCCTCCCTGGAGCTTCGCTGCGCTTCGATCTGAAACTGGGGTTTCCCGCCATCACCACCAAAAAGCTCGCGTTTCGTACGGCCATGGGAGAACTCGTGGGATTTCTGCGCGGGAGTCGCAGCGCTGCAGAATTTCGCGCCTTGGGTTGTGGGGTATGGGACCAAAATGCCAATGAAAATGCTGCTTGGCTCGCCAATCCCTTTCGCCAGGGAGTCGATGATCTGGGGCCGATCTATGGGGTGCAATGGCGCAACTGGCCTGCCTATAAAGAAATTGATGTGGCACATCCACACCGTGCGCGACAGATTGCTGCGGCGACCCAACAAGGCTTTCATACTCTAGGGACGGTGATCGATCACACGGGCAAAGAATCTCTTCTTCTCTACAAAGCCATCGATCAACTCCGCCACTGTCTGGACACCCTTATCCGTGACCCGGGCAACCGTCGCATCCTTTTCCACGGCTGGAATTGGGCTCAGCTGGATGAAATGGCGCTCCCTCCCTGTCATCTGCTGTACCAATTTCTGGCGAATCCCCAAGAGCGGGAAATTTCTCTGTGTCTTTACATTCGCAGTAACGATATTGGTCTGGGTGCACCATTCAACATCGCCTCCAGCGCAGCCTTGCTGACTCTTATGGGACGGCTGAGTGGCTATCATCCGCGATGGCTTACTTATTTCATTGGAGATGCGCATATCTACGAAAATCACCTCCCCATGCTCGCAACCCAGCTGACTCGCGCTCCACTGGCGTTGCCCCAATTACGTTTGGCATCACGCATTCCCGACTATGCCACGACCCCAGTGTATGCCCCAGAATGGTTGGACCAGGTGGAACCGGAGGACTTCATACTTGAAGGCTATCAACACCACCCCCCCCTCAAGGCCACCATGGCAGTCTAAAATTGGCTTCTAAAATACAAGCTCATCACCTTTTTCGGTGATAGTCAATTGATTTCAGGGCGGCTATGATAAGAATGTCCCCTCCTTGTCGAAGACATCCGCCATGACCACCCCCCGCTCCCAGAGAAATACCGTACTCATCGTCGAGGATGAACCCGTCACCCGCGAACGCTTGGTAGAGGCTGTGAGCTCCCAACCCTTGCTTCAGGTGATGGCATCTACCGGATCGCTGCGCGCAGGACAAGAAATATTTGCCAATCATCATCCCCGCGTAGCCTTGATCGATCTCGGCCTGCCTGATGGCTCAGGGTTGGATCTGATTAGCCAGATACATCAGGCCAACTGTGGCACCGAATCTCTGGTTCTCACGGTTTTCGGAGATGAACAACATGTGGTATCAGCACTCAAGGCTGGGGCCCGCGGCTATCTGCTCAAAGACAGCTCCTTCGCAGCCATTGCCGATCATCTCCTCATGTTGATCGATGGCGGTAGCCCCATTAATCCGAAGGTGGCTCGATTTTTACTGGGGCAATTTGGTCAATGGGAAAAGCACTCCCCACCTGCCGACCAATCCGTCACCCTAACCGATCGTGAGAAAGAAATTCTCAATCACATCACCAAAGGCTATAAACGGGGGGAAATTGCCCAATTGCTGAATATCAGCAATAACACTGTGGGAACTCATATCCGCCGCATTTATGAGAAGCTCTCTGTCCATTCCAACATTGAAGCGACGCGGGAAGCCGTGAGTCTCGGACTGTTTAAAAACCCGCTCTGATGAAGATATTCCCTCTTTTTACCGCCCCCTTATTCAACCACAGAAGGACAGTACAACAGCGATTCTGGCTGTTTTTTCTCCTATGGATTTCCAGCGGACTGATTTTTTCCTACGCCCAGGCAGCAGAACAATTTCCGAGTGTTGATCAGGGCTGGTTTGTATTTTCCTCGACTGATAGCCCCCCTCCGGCTTCCGCGACATGGACCCCCGTTCACCTGCCTGACAACTGGAATGTCAGTCATCCGAATCAGGGGGGGACAGGCTGGTATCGTTTCCATATCCAAGGCACTTATCACGACTCCGAACTCTGGGGCATCTATTTACCCCGCCTCAGTGTCAATGCTCAGCTGTTTATCAATGGCCAGCTGGTGGGCTCAGGTGGCCGATTCATCGAACCGGTTGCCCACAACAGCTATCGCCCATTGTTTTTCGGTTTTCCCGGCCAGTTGCTACATTCCGGAGACAATGTCATCGATATCCGTTTGCTCGGCTACGCCAATGAAGGTTCTGGGCTGAGTCCATTCAAGATCGGGCGGGCGGATGCCCTTGAAACTGACTATCAGCATCAATTTTCCCTGCAGGTCATAGCTCCCACCATATCCTTCGTGCTACTGATATTGCTGTCACTGATGCTGTTCATCATTTGGTTGCGACGACGACAGGAAACCATTTATCTCATGTTTTCCCTCTGTGGCGGTTTTAGCACTCTCTATACCGCCGCTTTTTTTATTCAGGAAGTCCCGTGGCTTACCCATTCCCAATGGCTCTGGTTGATATTCAGTTCGGCCATGTGGTATGTGTACTGCGTGATGTTGCTCATCCACCGATTTGTCAAGGTGCACCGACCCACCCTGGAAAAAGCGCTACTGGCCTATACCATTACCGGCCCCCTGATCATAGGAATCCTTCCCTCGAACTACCGCCTTGAACTCTTTGGCTTATTGGGACTGGGTTTCGCCGTACTTTCCCTATATGTATTGATCATCATTTTCCATTACCGTCATCACTGCAGCCGCAAGGAAACCTGGCTGCTATTCTGCTCCATTCTATTCTCAGCGATCATGGGATACCACGATCTGATCAACCTTCTCATCACGCAACGGGAAGTCCCCATTTACTACTTCTACTGGGGATCTACTATCGTCGGAATCGCTATCGCTTTCCTGCTGTTGCTGCGTTTCGATCAGTCCCTGCATTTGTTTGAAGCCCTGAACCGCGACCTGCACCATCTGGTAGAGCAAAAAAGTCGCGCGCTCAACCAGAGCTATCAAGAACGCCAAACACTGGAAACGCGTCAAGCCGTATTCAGGGAACGGGAACGAATCATGCGCGATCTCCACGACGGGCTGGGCGGATATCTGGTCAGCGCCTTGGTTCAGGCAGAAAAACAGCCGTTACAAACCTTTCCTTTACAACAAACCTTGCGTGCAGCACTCAATGATTTGCGCCTGATGATCGACTCCCTGGATGGAGATCCCATAGATCTGGCCTCCCAACTGGGGAGTCTGCGGGACCGGTTAGAAACCGGCATGGATGCCAGCGGCGCTCAACTCCATTGGCTGGTGACAGACTCTCCTCACCTGCCCAACCCGAACGCTTCCAATAATCTGCAATTGATGCGCATGATTCAGGAAATTTTCACCAACATTGCCAAACACAGTCGCGCGCACCATGTGTATTTCTGTGTGGCCCCAAATATTCTCGAGATCAAGGATGATGGTGTGGGTTTCGCGGTGGATAGTCCTCATCTTGGCCGAGGATTACCCAATTTGCGCCTGCGTGCCCACGAACTCGGCATTTCCCTGCACATCGATTCTTCCCCTTCAGGCACCGCGATTCACCTGACCTGGTAATAAAAGTTCTTTCTCAACTTCTGTGGATGTTTTTGGGTATTATTCAGCACCTATTGCGAATGATAATGATTGTCATTTACAATAAACCCACCATCCATCCATTCAGGAGTAACCATGAACCTCATCCGCCCATTGACCACCTTTTCCCTGCTGGCACTATTACTTCCCTTAAGTATGGAAGCGACATACGCTGAGGAGAGTGAAGTCACGGTCACCTTGGTGCGCCTAGGCGGAAAGTTTTCGCCCTCCCCTTTGGTGGTTCCTGTCGGCCAAAAAATCCGTCTCGTAGTCGATAACCAAGACAATGACGCCATGGAATTTGAAAGCGCATCGCTGTTCTGGGAAATCGTGATCCCCCCACACCATAAAACCCCCATTCATCTCACTCCCTTAACAGCCGGCAACTATGACTACTTCAACGATGATAACCACCAGGAAAAGGGCATCATCACGGCAACGGCCAGTGCAAAATGATAAAAACCGTACCCCACCTGGTAACGCTTCTGGTCTTGCTGGGAACCAGTGAGAAGATTTGGGCAGACGATGATTTCATCGTCTATTCTCCCTTGGTGACCTACGGACAATCTGAAGTGGAAATGCGCGGCTACCAGACTCAAGACGGTCGCTCTGCCATGAACGGGGCAGGTGCCTTCGAAACCTCCGTAGCTCACACCTTCACTGATTGGTGGAAGGTCGAATTCTATACTTCCGAATACAATGTGACGCCTGGATTAGGGACCCAATTCGCTGGTCAGGAACTGGAGAACACATTCCAACTCACGGAAGCTGGGCAGTATCCTGTAGATGTTGGGTTTCTTGCATCCTACCTGCAAAACCACTTACCAGGAATGCCCAACGGGGTAGAATTTGGCCCTTTGTTGCAATCCCAGATGGGGCCCACCAAACACATCCTCAATCTGATCTGGCAGAAGGATATAGGCGGGGCAGCCACCATGGGGTACAATTTCCGCGCCGCTTATAGTTTCAGCTATCACACCAGCACCGCGCTTTCTCCGGGATTGGAAGCTTACTATCGTCCAGTCGATCATGCACACCAAGTCGGCCCTGCCTTTTCTGGAGAGATGCGCATAGGTCATGGCGGCAAAGAACTAGAATATAGTGGGGCCCTGCTCTATGGCGTGAATTACGGTGCGCCGGACCGCACCCTGATAGCACGGCTGGAATATGAGTTTTTCTGATCACGTCCACTGCAGCAACACCGCTGCGGTCAAAAGAGAAAACCCCAGAAAGGGAAAGGAATACCGATGGAACTCCTTCCAGACCATGGGATCCTGCGCCATACGCAACGCAATCAGATTGGCCAATGAACCAATAAACAGACCGAATCCACCCGCATTCACTCCGTAAGCCAGCGCACGCATTGATCCTCCTGCGGACTCAAGAAACAACGTGGCGGGCACATTACTCATGACCTGCGACAGCAAGGCGGAAACGAACAGAGTGCGCAGAGGACTAGGATGAGTTCCCATCAGGGTTAGTGGTGTCACAAAGGAGGAGAACTGAGAAACCGCCACAAAGAACAATGAAAATGTGAGCAATAATCCCCAATCTAGAGTTCGCCATAAAGTCCGGTAAACCGCCCCCAAGCCCATCGTCAGCAAGCACGCCAACCACGGATAGCCTTCATCCACCAATATCAGAAAGGGGAAATATAACCATACACTGATCCAGAACATACGTCGATCTGGGAGAGCAGAGGGATCCTCCAGATGAACCGTTACAGCCTGTGCTGGAAACCGCCACCAGGTCAGCAGCAATAAACCCACCAACAAAATCAGCCCCCATGGAGCCATGAGACCAAAAAATTGCAAAAAAGGCTCGTGAGATCGCTGCCACAAAAAGATGTTCTGAGGATTACCTATCGGCGAGAGCAGCGACCCGACATTCACTGCCAGAGTGATGAAAACAACGAACGATCGCCAAGGCAAATGAGCCTGCTGGCGTACAGCCAGAACCAGGGGAATGACCACAAACAGAGTGATATCGTTGGTAAGAAGGGTGGAGAGAAGGACCGAGATGACGATCATGAACAAGGCCAGAACTCGTTCCTGCTGCAAGTGATTTAGGATATGACGCCCAATCCAGGGAAGAGTTTGACTCTGTTGAATGCCTTGTGTCAGCATCATCAGGCCACCTAAAACCATCAGCGTCGGAAGGTGGATGCTCTGCACAGCAGGAATAAACGCGCGGGGATGCAGACATCCCTGCACTCCTATCAATAGCGCCAAAACCCATAAAACGGGGTCTTTCAAGCACGCATTCCAGCACCAGGAGCCATGGATCGATGCCGAGGCATACTCACCTCAGTATGGGAATCTCGCAGAAATTGGCCGCAAAAGCAATTGGAGTTGAGCGCCAATTCGGCAAAATTTGCCTGATCCCGCTCATCCAGTTGGTCCCCCCAAAGGAATACCGCTGCCCCATGGGGATGATTCAGCGCTTGGCGTACCGCCCAATATTTTCCTTCACGCGAGTGGGCGGGAACAATCACCACACGGGAATCGGACAATCGTGGAAATAAACCGAATAATGTGCGAATTTCATAGGGAGGAGCGATCAGATAGACCCATTGTCGCCGTTCAGTCCATGCCTGCATAGCCGTAATCCACGGAGAGAGCTCAGTCACGCTACCGGTACTGGGTAAAATATGTAGCCCAGGCGCTGTAGAAGGCATATCGGTATCACGTTGATTTTGGCGCTTGCCCCTCTCATGCCCCCAGGAACGAACACCCAGTCCTGCCATCAATGTCCACATAGCTCTCTTCCTTTGTTACTGCCCTGAGGCACGAATCAACCCGACCATACACCCTTCGATATGCAAGGTGCGCACTGTCAAATCTACGCAAATCACCGGAAAATCCGGATTTTCCGGGCGCAATTCCACTGAGTGTCCTGCCTGATAAAATCGTTTGACAGTCACCTCTTCATCCAGTCGGGCTACGACGATTTGCCCGTTTCTTGCAACGGGAGTTTGATGCACGGCAAGCAGATCTCCGTCAAGTATTCCCGCATTGCGCATACTCTCGCCTTTGACCCGCAGCAGATAATCCGCAGATGGACGAAACATGGCAGGATCTACCGAATAGCGTGACTCCACATTTTCTTGGGCCAGAATGGGCTGCCCAGCGGCAACCTGTCCCACCAATGGTAAACCCAGTGACTCTACCACCACCTCCAACAAACGGATTCCGCGCGAGGCCCCGGCAACCAACTCAATGGCTCCCTTGCGTGCAAGGGCTCGAAGATGCGTTTCTGCGGCATTGGGGGAGCGAAACCCCATAGCCTGGCACAATGCCATTCGAGTTGGCGGCATCCCCGTGGACACCATATAATTCCTGATCCATGCAAGAATCTCTTGCTGCCGCGAGGTCAAAGCATCCATGTGTCAGCCCCCATTCCTTGATCTATTAGCTGTAATTATATACAGTATTTGTCTGAATGCAACCCCCCATCATCCATAATTTCCAGGACGCCCATGCCTACCCAGCCACTGCCTCACCCCGCTCTTTTTCTCGGTCATGGCACCCCTATGCATGCCATTGCTCCTGGACCAGTCGCCATGCACTGGCGTGAAATGGGTAAAAGTTTGCCCCGTCCGTCGGCTATCGTCGTCATATCTGCCCATTGGACATTATCCCACTGCGCCGTCACAGCCATGTCCCAACCGCGTACCATTCATGATTTTGGCGGTTTTCCCCGCGCCCTCTATCAGATCCAATACCCCTGCCCCGGCCAACCGGATTTGGCTCGCAGAATCGCTGATCTGCTTCACCCCCTCCCCCTCGAGCAAGATATGTCCTGGGGATTGGATCATGGTGCTTGGGCCGTCCTTAAGCACCTCTACCCAGCAGCAGATATCCCGGTGATTGAAGTCGCTCTAGATCTCACCCAACCCCCCATTTTTCATTACGAGTTGGGACAACGACTGGCTCACTTACGCAGTGAGCAAATCCTCCTGCTGGGCAGCGGCAACATCGTCCATCATCTGGGCGCTGTGCGTTGGGAAGCGGATGCGCCAGCTCACCCCTGGGCTCAGTTCTTTGATAATTGGGTCGTGGAAAAAATTCGCGCAGAAGATCATGGCGCACTATTGAACTGGGAAAACTGGCCAGAAGCCGCGCATCTCGCCGTCCCCACACCAGAACATTTCCTGCCATTGCTGGTTATTCTGGGTTCAAAAACACCCGCAGATGACGTTAGTTTTCCTTGGCGCGGCATTGAAATGAGCGCCATCAGCATGACCAGCGTCCAACTGGGATAGTCGTATCACACGCTCATATTCAAACAACCGGATGCTGAGGCGGTGATGATGCACTGTCGATAACGGACAGCGCCTGATGCAACGTTGAGAAAATATGTTCCGCTCCGATCACGGCGGTAATACCGTGCCGATCCAGATCGGAACGCAAGAACGCATTGACTCGCGCAAAGAGTACATTGATTCCGGAATTCGCCAAGTCCTCGCATAACTCACTGACGGAACGGGCTGCGGAATAGTCCATATCCGTGATGGCTCCTGCCTCGATCACCAGCCAGCGCACCGGATGAGGCGCTTGGTTCAGCAAAAGCCGCACTTCATCAACAAAAAAATGATCGTTAGCATAAAACAGGTCCGCATCAAAACGATAGACGACCAACCCTGGAGCGGTCTCGACCCCAGGTTTTGCTTCAATCGATTGCCATTGTCCAGTTTCATTCTTGGTCATCACCATGGTGTGAGGTTGATAGCTATGGCGCACATGCCGTAACAGCGATAAAACAATGGCCAGCAAAATCCCGTCCTCGACACCAATCAATACCACCATGGCAGCAGTCACCAGCGCCAAGATGAATTCCCCCGGACTTTCGCGTCGTATGGTGTCAAGACTCTTAACATTGATCAACCCAAGGGCAATAGTAAAAACCAGACTGCTCAACACACAATGGGGCAAATATTGCAATGCACTACTCAAAAATAGTAATACGCCCATAACCACTGCGGCAAAAATCAGCTGAGAAACTTGGCTGCGCGCACCGGCCATATCCGCCATGGCCGTTTGAGTCGGACTCCCGTTCACGACAAATGCTCCTGTCAAACCTGCAGCAGCGTTGGCCACCGCCAATCCGAGAATGTCTGAGTTTTCATCGAACGTTTCATGATAACGCTGAGCATAGGCACGACTGGTGGCCGCACTTTGCGCCAATATCATCACCACACAAGATGCTGCAACAGGGACGAGATCCAGAGCTTCCTGCCACCCGACTTGAGGCCAACCAAAGGAGGGGAGCCCCCCCAAAACGGGCCCCAGAACGGCGATGCCATGACTCGAGAAATGCAGAAAATAACTCGCCGCCACACCCCCCACTACCAAAAAAAATGGCATAGGAAATCGGGGCCAAAAGTGTTTAGCGCAGAGAATCCCCGTCACCACCATCAATGAAATCGACAGGGTAGGAATATGGATCTGCGGCAGGTGAGAGATGAGATGGAGGAATTGATATACGGTGCGTGATGAACCGAATGCCATCCCCGTCATGTCGCCCGTCATGGCCACTGCAACCTGGACTCCGACTCCCGCCAAAAATCCTACCAATACGGTGCGCGAAAGAAAATCCGCCAAAAAACCAAATTTAAAGATACGGGCAAGAAATAAAAAACCGGCAGTGACAATGGCCACCATCCCAGCAAGGGCAATATAGGCCGCGCTCGACGCAGGAGCAAGGGATGAGAGGCGAGTGGCCAGAATGGTGGCCGTGGCAGAATCGGCCGCCACCACCAGATGACGGGAAGCCCCGAAAATGGCGAATACGACCACGGGCAGAAATACCGAATACAACCCCGTGACTGCCGGCATTCCGGCAATACGCGCGTAACCCAGCACCTGAGGGATATTCATCGATGCCAGGATCACACCCGCCACAGAATCACGCCACACAGTCCCGCGACTGAACGGTAGAATTCCCGAGAACAAATGAATTCGCGTGAGCAACAGCCAGGATTTTATTTTACCCATCAACATGGTCGCCTGCACAGAACATTCCCTTTTTCAAGAAAGGGTAACATGAATTTCCTCTACCTTTGTGGTATTGCAGATACACCTATCGATACACTGAGCCAGCGAATTGGCAAAGACGGTTGAAATGTTTAAAGTTTAGAATGCTGACTGGTATTAGCGACCAAAGGGGATCCGCCCAATGCCACGAATAGTCGAACAACATCCAAATAGCGCTGCAACTGTGCTTCTTCACATTTGAATTGCGCCTGGATCAGGGATCGATGTGCTGTTTCCACTTCCAATCTGGAGGAATTTCCCGCGTTTTGACTTTGGCGGGTCAGGTCCAGGGAAGACTGGGCGATCTGTAGCATCAAGGTCGTGATCTTGAGCGTATCCTCGTCATTGGCCAAAGCCGTCAATGCATCGGCCACTTGGCTGAAGGCATGTACGACAGTTTGACGATATTCGGCGAGAGAGGCTTGATACCCATGAATCGCTTCCTGCTTTTCAGCGGCGAGTGTTCCGCCATCGAACAACGGCATGGATATTCCCCCAAGCAGCGCCCAGGCATTACCGGCACCCAGGAATAGGTTTGAGGGGGTCAAGGCTTCCTGTAACATATTAGCCGTTAGGGTCAAGGCAGGATATTGATTGGCCATCGCCACACCCAAGGATGCGCTGGCGGCTTGCAAACCAGACTCGGCCGCCAGGATATCCGGCCGGCCATGAACCAGTGTCGTAGGCAAAGCCACCGGTAATAATGGGGGCAGAGTCAATTCCTCAAAACGTAACGTAGTAAGACTCCAGTCTGCCGGCGCTTTGCCCAATAACACCGAAAGCATGTGCAAATTCAAACTGGATTGCTGCTTGAGGGGGGGAATGAGCTGGCGATCCTGCGCCAAGCTTGCCTGAGCATTCAGAATATCGCTTTGAGTAGCCGCCCCGACGAGGACTGCCGATTGAATCATGTCCAAGTTTTTTTCATCGGACTCCACCAGTCCCTGGACCGTGACCAACTCGGACTTCACTGCGGCAAGTTGAATCGCCTGCGACACCACATTTCCAGTCAATTCCACATATAAAGCATCGAGCTCGTGTTTTTGATAAGCAGCCAACGCCTGTTGACGCTCGATTTGGTGTTTTCCCCCACCAAAAATGTCAGGGGTCCAACTCAGGGAAGGGCCCACTTCATAGTAGGTAAAAGGGGGAATCACGAAATTCGAGGGACCGAATAACGCCACGCCATACTTTTGTCGGCCTGCCAAGGCATTCAGCGACATCTGGGGCATCAGGCTTCCCTGCTGTGCATCAACCGCGGCTTCAGCCTGAGACAGAGTTTCGCGCGCCGCTTTCAGATCATAATTATCTCCAACGGCATGCTGAATTAAGTTATTCAATGCCACCGAAGAAAATATGGTCCACCACTCCGCGTCCATAGGTTTCCCCAAGGCAATATTGGACGCCGATTCGCGGGTTTCCTGGGGCGCAGTATAGTGATCCGCAGCACTCTGCGTGGGAGGGACGTAGTCCGGACCAACCGCACAGGCTGACAGTAACAGGGGCATCATAAGCTGCCATGCACGGTTATAAAAAGTCATGATTAGTCCATGAGTGCGGGTTCTGGACCCTTGGACGATTTTGGGGCGGGGCGCAACAGCAGCAGCAACGGAATTACCGCAAGGGTCACGATCATCATCAGTTGGTAGTCGTCATTGTACGCAATCATGGTGGCTTGGTGGGTGATGACCCCATTGAGCACCAGAGGACTGGAGACGTGGAGCAAATTCATGGATGAAGACTCCATAAATGGGGAATGCTGGGGGTACGGCGTGATGTGCTGCACCAAAGTGGCGTGGTTGATTTGAGTATTCCGGGTAAGAAGCGTCTGAACGATGGAAATGCCAATGGCACTACCAATATTCCGCAACAGATTAAAAAATGCCGTGCCCTCATTTCTAAGACTGGAAGGCAAGGAACTGAACGCCACGGTAGACAAGGGAACATAGGATAATCCAATCCCAAACCCTTGTATCAGTCCGGTGTAGATGATGGGGTTTTTGTCCATCAATAGGTCAAAATGCGTCATTTGCCACAGGGAAATGACGGTCATTCCCAATCCTACGGCCATAATCAGTCGAACATCATATTTTCCAATCAACCGCCCCACCAACATCATGGCCAGCATGGTTCCCATCCCCCTGGGTGCAGTGACAAAACCGGTCAGCATGACGGGATAATTCATTTCATTCTGAAGCATGGGCGGAACCAAGGCCAACGTCGCGAACAGCACCACCCCAATCATGAAAATAAAAATATTGGATGTCAGAAAGTTTCGATCTTTGAACAAGGCAACACTGAGAAAAGGACGCTCTGCCGTGAGCGTATGGATCCAGAACAGATAGAAAGCCATGCTGGCCATCAGCGCATAGCCGATGATTTCCCCAGAACCAAACCAATCTTTCAGTTGGCCCCTGTCGAGAAATAACTGAAGCGCACCGATGCCTATGCTCAAGGTAAGAAATCCGAAAATATCAAAGGCCCCAGGAATTTTTTTGGTATTCGGCATGAAGCTTGCCAACCCCAAATAGGCCAAGATGCCAATGGGGACATTGATATAGAAGACCCAACGCCAACTGTAGTGATCTGTGAGCCACCCTCCCAATGCCGGGCCCAAAATGGGACCCATGGTGACGCCTACTCCCCAGATGGCCATGGCTCGGCCATGGTTTTCACGAGGGTTGATGTCGAACAGAACGGCCTGAGACAAAGGAACCAGAGCAGCGCCGGCAATGCCTTGTAGAAATCGAAACAAGACGATTTCCGGTAGGGTAGTAGCAAGTCCGCACAGTGCTGAAGTCACAGTAAACCCCATGACAGACAGCAAAAAAACCGGTTTTCGACCAAACCGCTGAGCCAACCACCCCGTGAGGGGAATCATGATGGCGGCAGCCACAATGTAGGAAGTCAGAACCCAGGCAATTTCATCCTGGGAAGCGGATAGCGTTCCCTGCATTTTTGGCAAGGCCACATTGGCAATGGTGGAGTCAAGAGCCTGCATGATAGTGGCGGCCATCACGGAAATGGAAATCAGACCCCGATTGAGGGGGGCTGCTTCAGTGGTCATGACTGACATCCACCGTTACGGAAGCACTCAATCCAGACCGGAGCAAATGACTGGCATCGGCATCCTCGATCCGGATCCGGACTGGCAAACGTTGCACGACTTTAACCCAGTTGCCGGTGGCATTTTCGGGGGGCAACAGAGAGTAACTGGACCCTGTACCCGGGCTTAAACTTTGAACTCGACCATGAAATTTTTTCCCCGGATACGCATCGATTTCCACGCTACTGGGTTGCCCCGGATGCAAGCGAACCAAGTCGGTTTCCTTGACATTGGCTTCAACCCAAACATCTTGAGCAGATACCAAAGCAAATAGCGGAGCTCCTGGCGTGACATACTCTCCCGGTTGCAACAGCTCTACTTTGGCCACAATTCCCGCCTGGGGTGCTTTCACTACGGTATAGGATTGATTCAGCAGAGCTCTATCCAGAATGGCGCGCGCCTGTTGTACGGCGGGATGGGTATCCACATCCCGCGAAGGATGATAGTCCAGGGCAACCAGAGCATTTTCTTGTTCTTGCTGGGCTCCCACCAAGGTTTGCTGTGCTTGCAGCCAAGCATGCTGCGCCTGATCCAGTTGGGCTTGAGAAGAAACGCCCTGTGCCACCAGTTTTTTTTGTCGAGTCAACTCGTTAGACAGAAAGGCCAAGGTTTCCTTTGAGGCCGACACTTCGGCCTGATGCTGGCGGTAGGAGGCTTTCAATCCCTTTACTTGCAATATGGTATTGGCTAGACGAGCTCGGGCATCAGCGACCGCCAGCGCAAAATCTCGGTCATCCAGTTGGAATAACACTGCTCCTGCCTCTACGGATTGGTTATCCTTGACCCGAACCTGAACCACTCGACCAGCGACAGTAGCACTGATGTCGGTGCGCGCCGCCACCACATAGGCATCGTCCGTGGAAATCCGATCCAAATTGGTAAAATACAGCACCCCGACAATCAGCAAAAGAAGCAATGGGCCAGCAATCAGCAGGGGTTTACGGTAGCGCTTGAGCATGCTGTAGTTTGCGGAGTTATCGTTCATAAGTGATGGCAGGAATTAAAGGATTTTCCACGACTTTGGGAGGCTATGGTCATAGGAAAATGGTGGGAGGGTTTTGGGTCGGATGGTCGGCGGGAACGGAACGCGCATAAATTGATGGCGGATGTAAAACGGAAGAAACATAGTGCCCAGCCAAACTGGCCAATACCAAAGCCGGAACCAGATCATATCCTGAAGTCATTTCACTGACCATCATCACGGCGGTTAAAGGCGCATGGGTGACCGCCGCCAGAAATCCGCTCATTCCCACCAGAGTAAATGCGGTGAGAGAGGTGGCTGGGGAGAATATCTGAGCGATTCCCCCAACCAAGGTACCTAGGGCGGCCCCAATAAACAAGGTAGGCGTAAATACCCCGCCCACGGCTCCTGAGCCAGAAGTAAGCACTGTAGCCAATATTTTCAGCATAAGTATGAGAAGTATATTCTCCCATAACCAGGATTGGTGCAGCAGGGAATTGATCACCGAGTAACCGTTCCCCCATACCTCAGGGCGAATCGTGGAAAAACACCCCACAAGCAATCCTGCAAAAGTCATCTTCAACCACAGCGGAAGCCGCAAGTGCGAAAAATAATTGCGGGTACGATCCAAAGCAACAATGAACAAAGGACCCAATAGTCCAGAAATTATCCCCGTACCTACGACCATGAGCAGTTCTACCACACTGGTCAGATTTCCCGGGGTGGCTGAAAAAATGGGCCCGACCCCGGTGATGTGACGCACCGTAAAATCGGCGATGGCAGCGGCCAGAAGTAACGGTCCCAAACTTCTTATCCCGACTTCGCCCAGTACAATTTCCACCACGAACAACACTCCGGCAATGGGGGTGTTATAAGCTCCCGCCAATCCTGCAGCAGCACCACAAGCCACGACAAACCGTTGCTCTGCCGCAGGCAAGCGCAGCACGTTGCCCAGAAGACTGCCGGACAGTGCCGCCAGTTGCACCATAGAACCTTCGCGCCCAATGGACCCGCCGGAAACCACCGTAGCAGCGGATGCCAGTGACTTTAACAAAGAAGATCTCAGCGGAACGGGGCTACCGGCTGAAATGGCTTCCATATAGTCAGTCTCGGGTTCCTTTTTTCCGGACCCCATAAAATATTGCAGGATAATTCCTGCCACGAAGCCCCCGCAAGCTGGGAAAACGATGCGCAATCCCCACGACAAACGGGCAGCATTGGCCACCAAGCCCATATCAGAACCATACAACAAAGATTCCAATCCGAGCAGAAACTGGTGAAAAAGCAGCACGGCCAGTGACCCTGTAATCCCTACGACCGCTGCCAATCCCAGGTATCTCGGCAATTGCTTCTTGGGATTGGGTAAAACCGCCTTAGCGGTTGGATTCTCGGCGTGGGGATTGAACATTTTGGTGGTTTTAGGGATTTCAGATAGAATTCAATGGATCAACGAGAAAGTTCACCCATCGCAATGTTCGAATTATTTAAGGAGATTTCCCATGTTCAAGCCTCTGATGATGGTTTGTCAAATCACGTTGATGGTTGGGATATTGCCTGCACAGGCATTTGATTTGGGAGGGCTAATCGATAACCCCCAAGTCGGTACGATGGAAAAGTCGTTACTCAATGGTTCTCCCAGTACGGGTCATGGCGCCATGTTGAATGGGATGAGTGCGGGAGACCAGATAGGCGGGTTGAAACAGGCATTGGCACAGGCAGCCGAATCAGCAGTGGGAAGTCTGGCTCAAGTAAATGGATATCTGGGGAATCCTGCGGTCAGGATTCCCTTGCCTGCTCCCTTGCAAAGAGTCAATGAACTTTTGCAACCTTTAGGAATGGGGCAATATGGGGATGACCTGACCACCACCATCAATCGCGCAGCGGAAGCGGCAGTGCCCGAAGCCAAGGCATTGTTTATGGCTGCCATTCAGGATATGACAGTGCAGGATGCCAAAGGGATTTTGACCGGAGGCAATGATGCCGCCACCCAATTCTTTCGGAGCAAAACCGAAATCCCTTTGGCGGAAAAATTTCGTCCCATCGTGGAACAATCCATGGTCAAGGTACAACTGGCGCAAAAATATAACGAATTTGCCGCCCAAGGCGTCAAACTGGGAGTCATAAAACCACAGGACGCCAATATGAATGATTACATCACACACAAGGCCCTGGATGGCTTATATACCATGATGGCGCAACAGGAAAAAGCCATTCGTGCCAATCCCATGCAGGCAACTGGAGCTTTGGCACGGAAAGTATTTTCAGCAATTCACCCCAATTTGCCTTGACATCCTCCCCCAGTAAAGCAAGGGGATTCCTACGGCGCTCAAGCAGAGGCTGCTTGAGTCACTTCGGTGGGTTCCTGCTTCACGGAACGGCCTGA
>JAAGNR010000067.1 GCA_010435995.1 Ferrovum sp.
ATTCAGGTCATTCAGCCGAGAGCGACACGAACAGGACGGGTCTGTTGTAAGGACCCTGATTATCTCCACCATGGAAAGGCAGTTTGCAGTAACGGATCGTTGAGTATACCTGCCCACAATTTTCTGTTTCAAAAATCAGTCGGTCTTGGACCAATCTCGATTCAAGTGGTGAAATAACACCACCACTTTGGCACAAAATGCCGCTGCGGGTGGGGACGTCCATCCCATTGCGTACCCTATAGGTGTGCGGACTCATGGCGTAAAATCAGAGTAGGTTCGATCGCGAACAGAAATGATAGGTTCATCCTCTGGCCAGATCACGTTAAAAGCCGGATCGTTCCAGCGTATGCCGCGTGCTGTTTCTGGGTGCCACGGAACCGATATCTGGTAAAAAATTTCAGTGTCGTCCTGCAGCGTCAAGAAACCATGAGCAACGCCAACAGGAATGTAGAGCATGTGATGGTTTATCGCAGTAAGTTCCTCAGCCATCCAGCGCCGGTAAGTCGGTGAGTGTGGGCGAAGATCAAGCGCTACATCATAAATCGCTCCGGCACTGCAACGAACCAGTTTGTCTTCGCCATATGGATCTGCCTGGTAGTGCAGTCCACGCAAGGTACCACGACGCCGGTTAAAGGATATATTGCACTGGCTGATATGCGGATTAAGACCATGAACGTCAAATTCCCGGCGACAAAAACTTCGGGCAAAACCACCTCGTTCGTCTTCCCTCCAATCCGGTTGAATAAGAAATACGCCCGGCAGCAGGGTTGTCAAAAACTTCATGGCAACATCCGGACAGTGGGAATCGGCACCATGAAACGACCTCCCCATTGGCTGATGTAGTTCATCTGCTCAATGATTTCGTTCTGGAGATTCCATGGCAGAATCAGTACATAGTCCGGACGGGTTTCTGCAATTTTGTCCGGAGCAACAATGGGAAGATGGGAGCCAGGCAAAAATCGCCCCTGCTTGTACGGGCTGCGATCTGCCACGTATTCAATGAAATCTCTGCCGATACCACAATAGTTGAGCAGGGTATTGCCTTTAGCGGCAGCACCATAACCTACAATGTTCTTACCGGCACGCTTGATGCCAATGAGGCATTCCAGAAAGGCTCGTTTGCTCTCGCACACCCGCTCGGCAAACGCGTCATAAGTTCGGGGGTGATCAAGCCCAGCGGCGCGTTCGCCAGCCTTGATTCGCTCCACATGGTCGGAGGTCTGCGGAAACGTCATCTCAGCATGACGTGCAAATATACGCAGTGAGCCCCCATGGGTAGGCAATTCTTCCACATCAAACAGAGAAAGCCCATGTTGGATCAATACTTGTTCCACTGTCAGTAGGGAAAAATAGGAAAAATGCTCATGGTAGATGGTATCGAACTGGTTGTCTGCAATCAGTCGCAGCAGGTGAGGAAACTCCAGAGTGATCACTCCTTGGGGCCGCAGCAGAATCTTTAAGCCGGCAACAAAATCGTTGAGATCAGGTACATGGGCCAACACGTTGTTGCCCAGCAGCAGATCGACCTGCTGACCGTCAGCGACCAATTGTCGGGCGGTGGCAGTGCCAAAAAACTGGCACAGCGTCCGGATACCCTTCTGCTCTGCTACAGTGGCAATGTTACGCGCTGGCTCGATGCCCAACACCGGAACCCCAGCCTGCCTAAAATACTGGAGCAGGTAGCCATCATTGCTGGCAATTTCCACCACACTGGATTTGGCACCGAGACCAAAACGGGCAATCATGGCCTGGGAGTAGGCCTGCGCATGGCGCAACCAGCTTTCAGAGTAGGAAGAAAAGTAAGCGTAGTCTCCAAAGATCGCTTCGGGAGATTCAAACGCCTCTACTTGCACCAACCAGCAGGTGTCGCAGACGCGAGCGTGCAGCGGATAGTAGGGCTCCATCCGATGCAAACCGCCTTCATCCAGATAGGCATTGGATGGCGGCGACATGCCCAAATCGGCAAAGGTGCGGGTCAAAAGTGCTCCACAAAAACGACAACGACATTCACCCATGGACCCCATCCTTCAGTGCCAGATAGTGTTCAATTTGCTGTCCTGTCAACGCACGTATTCGAGCAAAACCCCTGGGATCATCATAGTAAGCACGATACCAATCCACGCTCCAGGATAGTGCGGTTTCCAGTGACAATCGCGGTTTCCAGCCCAGCTCCTGTCGAGCCTTGGAGGCATCCAGTTTGAGCCAGTGGGTTTCGTGCTGCGCGTTCGATTGAGTACCGTTTTGCACTGCCAATGTACTGCTGCCCTGCCTCCACAATTGAAACACGCGATCGACCACTTTGGCTACCGGCCAGGCGCTATCGTCATCAGGGCCAAAGTTCCACGCTGTTGCGTAACGACCCTCCTCGGTACAGAGCCGGTGCGCCAGGGTCAAGTACCCCGCCAGCGGTTCCAGCACATGCTGCCAGGGCCTAATTGCATCAGGATGACGGATGGTCACAGGTTTGCCTGCAACCATGGCCCGCACCAAATCGGGTAACAGACGGTCTTCAGCCCAGTCCCCGCCACCAATGACATTACCGGCACGGGCCGTGGCCACCGCTATGCCCGCGGGTGCGAGAAACGACTTGCGCCAAGACTGTACCGCCAGTTCGGCGCATGCCTTACTGCTGGAATAGGGATCATGGCCACCCAGCGTATCGTTTTCGTGATAGCCCCGCGCCCTCTCCTGATTGTCGTAACATTTGTCGCTGGTCACCACCAGCACTGCCCTGACTGTCGGGCAAAGGCGTACCGCTTCCAGCAGGTTGACCGTCCCCATGACATTGGTGGCATAGGTTTCTCTCGGCGCGGCATAGCCACGCCGCACCAAGGCCTGAGCCGCCATATGAATCACCACTTCAGGATGGCAGTCCTGCATTGCTCTCGTCAGACCTATATCATCCCGCAAATCACCCAGCCTTGAATCCAGCACCTGATCGACCCTGGCCGAAGAAAACAGACTCGGGTTCGTCTCCGGTGTCAAGGCATATCCCGTGACCTGTGCACCCAGGCGATGCAGTAACAGCGCCAGCCAGCCTCCCTTAAAACCGGTGTGCCCCGTCAGAAAAACCCGACGATCGCGCCAGAACGAATTCTTGTTCACCAGATTTTCCAGGGGGCCTTGCCGCTTTGCCACAGGGTTTCCAAGTAATTTCGGTCGCGCAGGGTGTCCATCGGTTGCCAGAAACCATGGTGTGGGTAGGCTTGTAACTGTCCTTCTGTTGCCAGCTTTTCGAGTGGCTCGCGTTCCCAATTGGTGTCATCCCCTGCAATATAGTCCAGTACCCGCGGTGACAACACGAAAAACCCTCCATTGATCCAGCCACCATCCCCTTCAGGTTTTTCCAAAAAGCCGGTCACGGCCCGGTCCTCTGCAAGACGCAGTACACCGTAGCGCCCTGGTGGCTGCACAGCAGTCACCGTGGCCAAGCGGCCGTGGGTGCGATGAAAATCGATCAATACCCTCACATTGACGTCCGCCACTCCGTCCCCGTAGCTGAAGCAAAAATTGTCGTCATCCAGATATTGCCGCACGCGCCGCAATCGCCCGCCAGTCATGCTGTTTTCGCCCGTATCCACCAGAGTCACGCACCAGGGTTCAGCATGATTCTGGTGAACTTCCATGCGATTGTTGGACATGTCAAAACTGACATCGGACATGTGCAGAAAGTAGTTGGCAAAGTACTCCTTGATCAGATAGCCCCTGTAGCCCAGGCAAATGATGAAATCATGTATGCCATGTGCAGAATAGATCTTCATGATGTGCCATAGTATGGGCCGCCCCCCTATCTCGATCATGGGCTTGGGTTTAAGCGCGCTTTCTTCGCTGATGCGTGTACCCAGCCCGCCGGCCAGAAGGACTGCTTTCATGATAGCCTCATTGGTTCACCATCAGTCTGAATCAACGTTCAGCCCTCGTATTTTATCGTTGATTATACAACTTGCAATCACGCTGACCGATACAAATAGCCTTCAGGCGCTACGGTGATAAGAAGCTTGTTTTCGAAAGCCTTGTCGATCTGCAACTGCAATCGACCACCATCAGTGGCAGTGCGGCCCTCGCACTCAAGCCTGCGCAGATACTCGTGAACCGCCGTCTTGGGATTATTGTCGCAGCCCCAAGGCCGGTCAGGAAAAGTGCCGTCCGGCATATCGTCAACGATGGTATCGAAGACACAGCAATAACTACCCTTTGATACCATCGGTGCATAGGCTTCAAGTTCAGCCAGCACATGTTCGTGTGTGTGGTTGGAGTCGAGACACACCAATACGCGCTCGTTTCTTTCGACGATTTCTCTCACCTGATCAACCACATCACCAGCCACCGACGAACCCTGGATCATGTCGATGCGGTGCGACATTGGGTGTGCTTCGACAGCAACCCGATTGTGCTGTCGAATATCGATGTCGATTCCGAGAACACGACGCTTTGTAACGCGCAAATCAACTGCGCCACCTGCCTCCACTGCATCGGCATAATCAAGCATTGCAAGCATCGACGCGCTAAAGATAAGTGAACCGCCGTGTGCAATACCCGTTTCGATAATGAGATCCGGCTTGACCTGCCAGATGATTTCCTGCATGGCAACGATGTCTATCGGCGTCTGGATAATCGGACGCCCAAGCCAGTTGAAATTGTACATATAGCGTTGCTCGAAAGCGCGGAGCAGCCAGCGCGACGATTGCTCGCGCCAATTCTCATCAGCAGGATACTTCGAGATGTTATCCCGACGTTCCTGCTCGAAAGCCGCCGTAAGATCATTTGGAAAGTGCTTCATAGAGTCGTATCCTTGGCATGACGAGTGAGTGAATGGGCAACGAGTGCCCCCAATTCGTCTGATAGTCGTCGTGGACGAAAGCCGAACTCGCTGGTAATACGGGTAATGTCGATTTGTGGTAAGGATCGGTGCGATGTGCCTTTAGTAAATGTAACGACGTTTGAGGACTTCTCCCCCAGTACCCGTGCGAGTTCTGCGTGACTTACCTGTACCCCGCTAGCCACATTGTAGATTCTGTGTTTTCCTCCGAGCGCGATGCGCTCCAGTAGCCAGCAAACATCCTCAAGAGATATATAGTCCTTAGACGAAGTTGGCGCCTCGCGGATCAGCGGTTCTCGGCCATTTGCAATGTCATCGAGCAACGAGCCAAGGAAGGTTTCCTTGGCTTGGTTATAGCCATAGACGTTGGCCAAGCGAGCGATGCGCATGTGCCGCGAAATTTGTGACAAGCAGACCGCTTCGCCAGTCAACTTGCTCAGGTTGTATATGCCATCGGCATTTGGTACTACCATTAGTGGTGCGTCCTCGCGCGCAGGTTCAGCAGCTAGCCCAGCGTAAACGCGGGTACTCGACAAGTACAGCCAGGAATCAAACAGGGTAGAACACAGCAGGCGAGGGAGCAGGCAGACATGTGCATTTATGGTATCGATTGGTCGGGTGCGGAAGTCGGCGGTAAGGCCAATCGCGTAGATCACGTGACCGAGCTCGCAGCCGATTGTGTCAGTTGCATCGCGTGTTGGTATAAATACCTCATGTCCCTGTCGGCGCAAATGATCACATAGGGCACTGCCAACGAAGCCATGGCCACCAAAGATCGTGAATTTCATTCGCGCCATCCCAACAATTGCAATGGGTTGCCGGCCTGAACGCTATAGGCAGGAACCTCCACGCGCACTAGCGACATTGCGCCGATAACACAGCCACGGCGCAGAATAGCACCATCCAACAGCACACATCCAGCACCAATCCAGACATCGTCCTCAATCACGATACCACCTCTGCTCCGCTTGAACCGTTGCTCCCGGATCAGTTGATCCCTGCTGCGGTACTCGTGGTTGACTGGCGCGAGTACACAGTTCGCTGCGATGGCGACATGATCGCCAATCGTGATGCCGTTGCCACTATAGAGTACACAGCCAGAATTGATGATCGTGTGGCTACCGATGAGAACATCACCCATACCGCCGACCGGCTTTATTTTTACAAAACTGTCGATCACTGAGTGTGGTCCCACTGTGAGACGTGAGCCGAGCACGCTTTCCTCAATGTCTGCCAGTGGCGAAACCTTTGCACTCTTGTCGATTATAAATGGCATGGCGCTACCCGATAGCCGAGCCGCTGGCGTTAAGCCAGAGTTTCGCAGCAATCATCTGCGTGAAGGCGGGGTCCGGGAATATGCGTTCTGGCGAACGGTGGCAATTCATTGTGTGATTCCCGACTGTTCCCTCATAGGCTCAGCTCTCAGCCCAATTTGCAAACATCATTCGGTAAGCCGCTTCCACCTTGCGTGCAAACTCCGCTTCGTCCATCAAGGGGCTGGCCTCCATTTCACTGCGTAGTCCAACTCTTAACGCAGCAAGTCCTGGCAAGTCAGTGGCCAAGGCAACAGCCTTGTCCACATATTCCGCTTCGCTTTGGGCGATCCATTCCGGGTGTCCAACCCCCTTAAGAATCGAGCTCCCCAAGCGCCCCACGCCGGGCCGACTCGCCAGCGTCACATAGGGCACGCCCATGTACAGCGATTCTAACAAAGTGGTGCCGGAGTTGTGCGGAAAGCAATCTAGGCTGATGTCGATACCCCGTAGTATGTCCCATGGCGGACTGTGATAGCCAAGCTCCAGCCGTTCACGGGTTACACCGTGTTCCGCAAAACCTTCGACCAACCGTGCTTGCATCCCGGGATAATTGAAGTTGAGACTATCGATTACCAACCGCGAGCCTTCCACACGCCTCAATATCTCCGACCACACCCGTATCGTATGGGGGTTGATGCGTACCGAACGGGTCAGGGTTCCAAAGGTAATGTGACCGCAACGTAGGGCCGGTAAGCCGCTGACTTCGCCCATGCCAGCCGTGGGACGGTAGCTGTAGGGAGGGTTGGCAATGTACCAGGGTTGCTCGGCAAATGATCCTTCGCTGCCCACAGGAACACTGGTTGCGTCAGTAAGGTAGTAATCAATAGAACGCAACCCGGTGGTATTGCCGTAGCCTAGCCAGGACACTGAAACGGGGGCGGGTTTGCGGGCAAAGGTGAGCAAGCGGTTATGCGCAGTGTGGCCCGCCAGATCGACCAGAATATCAATACCATCGCTACGGATGCGTTCCGCAAGAGCCTCGTCGCCCATGCCTTTGGTGGGGATCCAGCGCTCGACATAACTTTGGTAGCGTGCAGTCATGTCGTCTTTTTTGCTCAGTTCGGCGTAAGCATACACTTCCACCTGGGTCTTGTCGTGGTGCGCCAACAGCGGCTCCAGGAAGAAGCGGCAGGAGTGATACCGGAAGTCGGGGGAGACGTAACCCACCCGCAGGCGGCGATCCGGAGTCTTGTCGTTGGTATGCGTGCGCCAGGTCGAACGCAACGGAATGCCGAAGGACGCATCGTACTCCTGGTACGCCCGGTAGATCTCTTCCACGCTCAAATCGGGGTGGTAGTTCAGGCAGAACAGCAGGTTGCTCTGCGCCTCGGCGTAATCGGGTCTGATCTCCAGCGCCCGGCGGTGGCTGGCCTCGGCCTCGGCGAAGCGCCCCTGGTCACTGAGGACAATGCCCAGGTTGTTGTGGGCCTCGGCAAAATCCGGCTTGAGTTCCAGCGCCCGCCGGTGGCTGGCCTCAGCTTCATCCGACCGCCCCAGATCCTTGAGGGTGATGCCTAGGTTGTTGTGCGCCTCGGCGTAGTCGGGTCTGATCTCCAGCGACCGGCTATAACTGGCTACCGCATCGTCGAATCGCCCACGGCCATTCAGGACATTGCCCAGGTTGCTGTGCGCCTCGGCGTAATCGGGCTTGATTTCCAGTGCCCGGCGGTAATTGGCCTCGGCCTCGGCAAAGCGCCCCTGGTCACCGAGGACATTGCCCAGGTTATTGTGAGCCTCAGCAAAATCCGGCTTGAGCTCCAGCGCCCGCCGGTGGCTGGCCTCAGCTTCGTCCGACCGCTCCAGATCCTCGAGGGTGACGCCCAGGTTGTTGTACGCCTCGGCGTAGTCGGGTCTGATCTCCAGCGCACGGCTATAACTGGCTACCGCATCGTCGAATCGCCCAAGGCCATTCAGGACATTGCCCAGGTTGTTGTGCGCCTCGGCGTAGTCCGGTTTGAGTTTCAATGCCTGACGACAACTGGATTCGGATTCTGGTAGTTTGCCTAACCTCTGGAAAATATCTCCCAGTTTGAGGTATGCCTCGGCAAAGTTTGGCTTGAGTGCCAGTGCTCGCATACAATGCGCCATGGCTTGTTCCAACTTATCTTGTTCTAGCAGCATACCGGTAAGGATAAAGTGTATCGTCGGATCGGAATCCTTCAGGCCAATCGCCTTCCTTAAAAAACTTTCAGCAATATCGTTTCGCCCAGTCTGGACGGCAACCATACCCATCAACTGCAAAGTGGCCACATGGCAAGGGTCGCGCTCAAGGATCTTCATATACAGCAACTCTGCATCTGCTAAAAACGCTTGCTGATGAAGGGACAGTGCCTGAGCAAACAGGCGTTCAATGGCTGTCGGTCTGCTTACCACCTGGTTTGCCGCTGCCTGTTGTCGTTTTCGGCTCATATTGCGATATTGTCTTTATCTGTTTTGAGTATTTCCTGCTTCAACGCGAGAGGTCTGCTACGGCTACGCCGTTTCACATCCTTGCTCGCTCCACAGGCTAACCCCGGAAATCCTCCGGTTTTGTTCATTCGTGAATCCTCAAGCCGTCTGCACCGGC
>JAAGNR010000068.1 GCA_010435995.1 Ferrovum sp.
GAACGACCTGATTTATCGCCCTTGGAATCCTTCTTTATTTGGGTTGAATTCGCTCAGGTTTTTCACCCATGAAAGGCCCATCGAATCTCATGGTTACTTTTATTTCGGAGCAGAGAATTCAACAGTACAAAAAAATAACTGCCATTCTGTCCTGTAGACCCATCAATCCGGTTAGTCCTTCATTCTTGGTTTCCATTCGCCATTTTTTTCCACCACTGAAGTAATGTTCCTCGGACAATATGATGGAAAACATGGAGATTGATCGGAACATCTTTAGCCAGCCAAACACCACCACCAGATCCTGCGGAAAAGCCAATTGCGCCCTTCTCCGCATATTCATTTTCACTATTGCTAAATGGTGGCTCGCACATCGGCGCAGGGAAAGGTGTGCCGCCATGCAGAGCCTTTGATCTATAGTTGTAGACACAGCGCAATACTTTCCCCATTTGTTTTTTATCCCAAGAAATCTGGAAGTTATCGCGTGGTCTTTTCATTGGAGGCTCAGGAAAGAAATGCAACGTGAAATCCACAAATTTCTTGGTTGCACCAAGCGAAGCCTCAATCTGCGCAGCAACATTCTTAACCAAGTCATCGCCGCCAGCCTCCTTCAAGATTTTGACCAAATCAGGTTTTGACTCTGCAAGACGTTCTGCTGGAGTTTTATTCTCAGAATTCCATTGGGTTGCAGAGGTTTCAAGAGAAGAAACAAACATGAGCCACGCTAATGCGGGTTCAGACTCCGAAATCCAGAGCGCATCCTGGTATAGCCGCGCTGCACGGACAAGCGCAATTGATTGGTCAGGGGAAAGACGAAGCAACCAGCCCAATCGATGCAACTCAGTCAATTTACGAGATCCGGCTACATGTGGAAGAACTAACCGATCTTTATCTAGATCAAGTGATGGTATTGGTCGCCAATCCCAAGCAACTGGCACACCCAAAGGTTCCTTGTCTGGATTGGTGAAGTAACGGGATACGCCGCCAGCCCTGACTCTGACACCAAGACAGAGCGATACCAGGGCAGCGATTTCATCCACAATGCTTCCGCCGTGATAACGAGAGATATCTGTCTTTGAGTGGTCTGGTTGCATATGCGGAAGATGGTCATCTAGCCGAAGAATTAACGATGCTTGTACAATGCCAGTCTCGGCGCGAGATGGCATCGTATTGAAAAAATTATATGGGCTACCGCTATTCGTAATACTTTGCAAAAATCTGGAATCCGAATACAACGGGTACTCGAAAGTTCCTGATATTGGTGAGCCAGAATTACGAGCCATCCAATTTTGAAGTACCGGTAAATTTTCGTTAGCACTCGTGGGTAGTTCCATTCCGTGTCCTTATAGGTGGTTGGCGCATTGACCATCATTATGCCGCCAGTCAAACATGTCGTTCAGGTTTTGGCTGTACAGCACCCATGTATTCCTAATTACGAGCGATTCCTGTCCGGCGATATAACCACTCCATTCAGGTGGTGCGTCTAGTTCCGATTGAGTTACCATGCACTGTTTGCTTTTTTGAGTGGAATGCCCCGAATGAGTGCCCTGACCAACATTCTGAACACTTACCGTCAGGTTGCTGAGACCCAGCGCGAAAAAGGCACCTACTTTGAAGACCTGACCCTCTGTTACCTGAAGGCCGAACCCAAATATCGTGACCTTTACAGCGACGCCTGGACTTACAAAGACTGGGCACACCGGCAGGGACGCACAGGGCAGGATAGCGGGATTGATCTGGTGGCACAAACGCGTGGATCAGGGGAATTTCATGCGATCCAGTGCAAACTTTACGCAGAGGATTATTCTCTCCAAAAGGGAGACATCGACAGTTTTCTATCCGTTTCCGGCAAAAGTATCTTTGCCCATCGGCTTGTTTTCAGCACCTGTGTGCATTGGAGTCGACACGCTGAGGATGCGATTCAGGGGCAAGCGATTCCAGTCACCCGTGTGGACTTATATGATCTGGAGAACAGCCAGATCGATTGGGCACAGTACCAGCCCAACCATACCCCAGTCCTGAAGCCAAAAAAGACCCTACGAGAACATCAAAAAACCGCCCTGCGTGCCGTTCAACATGGACTGGCAGACGCCGACCGAGGTAAACTCATCATGGCGTGTGGGACGGGCAAGACCTTTACGGGCCTCAAGATTGCCGAAGCCATGGCCGGACCCGGCAAAATGGTCCTGTTCCTAGTACCCAGCCTCTCACTGTTATCCCAGTCCCTCACGGAATGGACGCAGGAGAGCGAAACGCCCCTGCACAGTTTTGCGGTTTGTTCAGACAGTGATGTGGGCAAGCAGCGCAAGAGCCGTGAGGAAGATAAGGTCGAGACTCTGGTGCATGAATTGCGTTACCCCGCCACCACGCAAGCCGACAAACTGGCACGGGCTATATCCCAGAGGCAAGACGCCTTGGGCATGACGGTGATTTTCGGTACTTACCATTCCATCGAGGTCATTCACCAGGCCCAGAAAGATCATGGATTGCCCCCCTTTGACCTGATCATATGCGATGAAGCCCATCGCACGACGGGAGCCACCTTTGAAAGCGAGGACGAAAGCGCTTTTGTCCGGGTTCATGATAACGATTATCTTAAGGGGGTCAAGCGTGTCTATATGACGGCCACCCCACGGATTTATGGGGACAATGCCAAGGCCAGCGCAGAAAAGGACAAGGTGACGCTCTGCTCCATGGACGACGAATTCCTGTATGGCAAAGAGTTGTTCGTCATCACCTTCTCTGAAGCGGTACAACGGGGTTTGTTGGTGGACTACAAGGTGATCGTGCTAGCCGTTGAGGAAACCCATATTAACCGCCGACTACAATCCTTACTGAAGGACGAGAACAACCAGCTCAAGGTGGATGACGCCGCCAAGATCATTGGTTGCTGGAAGGCTTTGTCCAAACAGGGACTCTTTGAACAGGGGGATGACGGGGAAGCCATGCGGCGGGCGGTGGCATTTTGTCAGGTGATCGAAATTCAGAAGGGAGCCAAAACCCACAAGGTCAGTTCCAGACAAATTGCCGACATGTTCAAGGCCGTGGTGGATGCCTATCAGGAATCCGAAGAATTCGAGCAAGTTGCCCGCCTCAACTGTGAAGCGAAGCATGTGGACGGGAGCATGAACGCCACTGAGAAAGAAGCTAAACTCACTTGGCTCAAAGCGGTTTCCCCTGACAATACCTGCCGGATTCTGAGTAATGTGCGTTGCCTGTCCGAAGGCGTGGATGTGCCCGCCTTGGATGCGGTACTGTTTTTGACTCCTCGGAATTCGCAGGTGGATGTAGTGCAATCCGTGGGGCGTGTCATGCGTAATGCTCCTGGCAAGAAACGGGGTTATGTGATCCTGCCTGTAGTGATCCCGGCAGGTGTAGAGCCGCATGAAGCCTTGAGCGACAATAAAACCTATGCAGTCGTATGGCAGGTACTGCAAGCCCTGCGCTCCCACGATGACCGTTTCGATGCCATGGTCAACAAA
>JAAGNR010000069.1 GCA_010435995.1 Ferrovum sp.
GAAGTGATGTTATCGTAGTTGTATCCGTAGTAGTTTTGACTATTCGGATTGGATGACAGTCCATAGTTCCGCCCGTATTGGGCCATCTGCTGCTGTGTTGCCCCATAAGGAACATTCTGATTGATCTTGTTGCCCATGGCCACAAAGGTCAGCAGAGTATCATCCCCCACCACCTTTTCGAATTTCATGAAGAGGTTTTTGCGCTGCTGGGCGCTGTTGGTCAGATACCCGTCCGTAGAAAAGTCCTTGTAACTGATATAGGCCTTGGTATCCCCATAGTTCTGAATATTGCCCGTATCGAACGACGCTCCGAGCAAACGCGTGTTCCAGCTGCCAAAACTGCCGAAAACATTGGTTCCAGCCTGGCTTTGGGGATATTTCGAGCTGAGAGCAATGGTCCCACCAAAAGTGGAGTAACCGATGTTGCTGGCATCTCCGGGGCCCAGATCAACCTTAACTCCAGCCAAATCCTGAGCCATGAAATAGGAGGTGGTATGGTGGGTAAAATCGTTGGAATCGCCCCAGGGAATGCCATCGAAGGTGACATTGTACTGACCGTCCTGAAAACCGCGCAGGGTCAAGGCTTGATTTTCCATCCCGCCGGGACCATTGGGATCGACGCTGGTCACACTGGGCAAAATGGAAATGATATCGGGGTAATTCGCGCCCGCAGCCGCATTCTCCTCAATATAATGCTGATTGACACTGAACACCGGCTCTGTGGCATTAATGGACATGCTTCCCGGAGCTTCATAGGTGGCTGACCCCTTACCCGTCGCCGACGGGACGGAAGGATCTCCTCCGCCCCCCGTAGCAGACACGGTTCCCAGATCCATCACCTGAGAATCTGCAAAAACGGGTACTGTCCCCATCAACGCCAAAGCGGAGATCACCGCTTGACGAATCGTCTGTTGTTTGAATTTATTTTTTGCTGTCACCACAATCTGTCCCCCAGTGAAAAAAGAACTTCCGAAGGGGGTGATTATCGTTACAAACTATTACAAGATTTTTAGAGTTCTATGAATGTTTTATGAAATTTGCCGCAGACGTTCTGCGCGACCCAAGGGCGCTCCACGACGAAAACGCATAAACACGGCCCCCCCTGAATTCCCCACCTCCATTTACTCCGCCGACAGAATCTCCTGAAGCCATTGCCATCAGTGGTTTGCTCGCTCTCCTCGGAGGGACCACCTTGCGGATTCGCCAATTTCCCGCGAGAATAGTACAATTTGCGTTTTAGGCTCAGGAAATTACCATGATGTTACAAGGGAGTTTGGTCGCCATTGTCACGCCCATGACTGATGACGGGGAAGTTGACTTTGAAAGCTTGCGCCAGCTGGTGGACTGGCATGTGGCCGAAGGAACCCAAGGTCTCGTGGTGGTAGGAACGACAGGGGAGTCTCCCACGGTCAGCGTGGCCGAACATGAAGCCTTGATTGCACGTACGGTGGAATTTGCCGATGGAAGGATTCCCGTTATCGCCGGAACAGGAGCCAACTCCACCAAAGAAGCCATTGAGTTAACTCGATTTTCAAAGAGTGTCGGGGCAGCTGCCGGGCTGTCGGTGGTACCCTACTATAACAAGCCAACGCAGGAAGGACTGTATCAACACTTTTGCGCCATAGCCGACGCCATTGCGTTACCGTTGATCTTGTACAATGTTCCAGGGCGAACGGTGGCTGACCTGCACAACGAGACCACCTTGAAACTGGCCTCACACCCCAATGTGATTGGCATCAAGGATGCCACTGCCGATCTCTACCGCGCCTCCGAACTCATCGCCCACGCACCTCCAGGATTTGCCTGCTATACCGGAGACGATGGAACTGCTGCCGCCTTCATGCTCATGGGAGGCCATGGCGTGATCTCTGTCACCGCTAACGTGGCTCCAGGCCCCATGGCAGCGCTGTGCCGTGCCGCCATGGCAGGAGATGCGCTGACCGCGCGCCACCTCAACACACCACTTCTGGACTTGCACCGACTGCTGTTCATCGAAGCCAACCCCATTCCTGTCAAGTGGGCTCTGGCTGAAATGGGTAGAATAGGTCATGCGCTCCGACTTCCTTTGACCCCTTTGTCAGACATCCATCACCGCGCTCTGATAGAAGCCCTGCGCGTAGCGGGCTGTATAATGGAAAACTAAGTGTATCCTGATGAATTCTCTGCTTCCTCTCCAAATTCTCTCGCAGGAATATCCATGTTCATGAAAAAGCCTTTGGCCGTCATTGCTGTTGCTTCACTTCTGGCCGGTTGTACCCTATCTACCAGCAGTCTCTTTCAGTCAAAGAAAACCGATTACAAAGCTGAGGCTACCACTTCCCCGCCGCTGGAGGTTCCTCCTGATCTCACTCCAGTACAAACCGATGATCGTTATGCCGTTCCTGGGGCAGAAAAAGATACCACCCTGTCCCAATATACTCAAGATAAAAAAGCCGCACCTGCCGCCGCCGCAGTCACTGATCAAAGTGGCGTTCTTCCCTCTCTGGGCCCCACCGTGTCTCTGGAAAGAGATGGCGCCCAGCGCTGGTTGGTGGTCAAAGAAACCCCAGCCCAAGTTTGGCCCGTACTGGAAAGCTTCTGGGCCGGCGCCGGATTCAAGTTGCAAACCGATGATCCAAAAATTGGCATCATGGAAACCGAATGGGTGGACAACAAAACTGCCGTTCCCCAGAATTATTTCAAGCACATGGTCACTACGGTGGTGGACAATCTCTTCAACAGCCCCGTTCGTGATCAATTCCGCGTCCGCATAGAACGGGGCACGGATCCCGGAACGACTGAAATCTACTTGTTCCACAAAGGCATGGAAGAAATGCTCGACCGGAACAACTATACGGGGACAATGTGGCAACCCACCCCAGAAGACCCTGAACTGGAAAACGATTACCTGAAAAAACTCGCCTTGAAGTTTGGTGATACCCCTGAACAAGCCACCACCTTAGTGGCCAAAACGGAGGATAAAACCACTGCGGACAATGCCACTCCAACCACTGCGGACAATGCCGCCTCCACCACTGACGATGTTGTCACCAAGCCGAGCGGCGGGCATTCCAACGCCAAACTCGTCACCCAAGCCGATGGCAATACCATCATCACCCTGAGCGAACCTTTTGATCGTTCCTGGCGCAAGGTTGGTCTGGCCCTGGATCGCAGCGCATTTACGGTAGAAGATCGTGATCGGGCAGCGGGCGTCTATTTTATTCGCTACACCACCGACTCTGAATCCGGGCTAAAAAGCACTCCTAAGGAAGGTTTCTTCTCTAAGCTTGCCTTCTGGAGTTCCGAAGATAAAACCAAGGATACACAAACCTATCGCTTGTCGGTCAACTCCGTCAGCGGTCATGACACCACGGTAGATATCCGCGACAAGGCTGAAGCCAAAGTCAACCCAGAAACCGCCAAACGAATTCTCTCCCTGATCTACGAGCAGATTCACTAAAAGCACAGATGACGCTTTGTTTTGCTTCTCTGGGCAGCGGCAGCGAGGGCAACGGACTCTTGGTGCAACATCAGTCCACCTTGATCCTGGTGGACTGTGGTTTTTCTCTGGTGGAAACGGAGCGTCGTCTCAACCGCCTGGGGGTAACCCGTCAGGATCTTCAGGGAATCCTGGTCACTCACGAACATTCGGATCACATGAGTGGCGTGGCAGGATTGGCACGGCAAGCCCAATGCCCGGTGTATGGTAGTTTTGGAACCCTGGAACCGCTCCTCGAGGAACTGGGCTCCAAAGCCTGCATCATCCGCGATGAAGAGTCATTCTCCATAGGTTCCCTCACAATCCATCCCTATGCCGTGCCCCATGATTCACGGGAACCCCTGCAATTCGTCATTACTGATGGTGATAAACGACTGGGAATTCTGACGGACACTGGCAGCATCACCCCCCATATAGAACAATCCCTGAGCGGTTGTCATGCCCTGTTGCTGGAAACCAATTACGACCCGGACCTACTCGACCGAGGCCCCTATCCACCGGCCCTCAAGGCCCGGGTTCGCGGCAATTTTGGACATCTCTCCAACGAAGCTGCGGCCCAACTATTGCACCGACTGGATCACCCTAACCTGCGCTGGATTGTGGCAGCCCATATCAGCCGCAAGAACAACACCCCACAACTGGCCTGCGAAGCCTTGACCAGAGTTCTGAGCCATGCCCCCGAGCGCCTGCTCCTGGCCACCCACGACACCGGACTGGAGTGGCTGACCCCGTAGCCTCGTTCGGCAATGCGTTGTGGCTAGAAATGCCAGGATCACCAGTTTGAAGTAATGTGCGTACTACGGATGGCGCCCCAATCTACCTGACGAGGCGGACAACCACTTGATTGAACTTGCGTTGGCAGGAAGCGCTTTGACGGTTATTACTCATAATGTGCGTGATTTGCGCGGAGGCGAATTGAGACTTGGAAATCTGCGTATTCTGACACCCGCGCAATGCCTGGAGGAATGGTAATGAGCACCTTGACAATCAGACTGCCGGATAACACAAGTGAACGGCTGAAATCACTGGCCAAGAGTCGCGGTCTGAGTATGAACAAACTGGTAGAAGAATTGAGTGCGCAAGCACTGGCAGCCTGGGATACCGAAAATCATTTCCGAGCCCTAGCTGCTACTGGCGACACGATCCTGGCAGTTGCCATTCTGGACAAGTTGGATGACGAAGACAGAACTGCGCCCGGTTGAACGGATTGAGCCTTTAATTGCGGCCTGCTTTGAAATCCGCTTCCTTTTGAGCACAAACGGAACGAGTGATAATAGGTGGTAAATGTTGGAATAAAAATGCCCCGCCGAAGCGGGGCAAACATGCAACCAGTTACCCCCCAATTCTTGGGGGGCTAATACTAATTTAGTGCAGTGATGACAGGTAGGCTGCCATCGCATGTTTCTGTTCGTCTGACAGACCATGGGCAATCCCTTCCATGGCAGCACCATTGGGACGCTGCAGGTCTACATCCGGCACATTTTCCTTGCCTTCGGTGTAGATTTCATCCCCGTTGAAAACATTCAACTGTTTGTAGATGTAATCTGCATGTTGCCCAGCCAGACGGGGAATGGGGCCATTGCCTTCGGCATTGGAACCATGACATCCCATACAGGCGGGAACACCCTTGTCCAGAAGTCCTTCATTGAAAATCTTCTGGCCTTCGGCCACCAGAGCCGCTTGATGATGCTCGTGGCTCACCATCGGAGACTGGTTGGAATAGAAATTCGCCAGTTCTTCGATCTGCTTCGGTGTGAAGTTACGTGCAATCCCCCACATCATTTGCTGAGCTGCAGCATCCTTGCGAGTATGCACATGGAACTCGTTCATTTCTGCCACGAGGTAATCCTTCTGCTGACCCGCCAGACTTGGGAAAGTCGGGTTGACGGAGTTACCGTTGACATTATTTCCGATATTTCCATGACACACTGAGCACACCTGTTGAGCCAGCGTATTACCGGACACTTTAGGATTACCCAGATTGCGGCTCTTGTCGAGACCGGTAGAGCAGGCCCCCAACGCCAATGACAGGGCGGAAAGGGTCAGAATGGTTTTAACATTTTTCATATTCATCCCCTATTAATAAATTAACCCAATGTACAGCATGGAGGTATTGAAGTTTTGTGGGCTCAACTTAGAACCGTTGATCGTCAACAAATTGCCGCTGGTCACCCCACCCATTTGGGTGTAATAGGTATACATATAGCCGATCCGCACATTTTGCCATGGCGCATAGAACAAGTTAGGCGTCCATGATGTCCAGTTGGGATTGCCGTTGGGACCCGTGCCATAAAGCCCAGTGTCATTGGACCCTGTAACGTTCTGGTAGCTCAACTGAGCGCCGTATTTCGCGTTATAGATGTAAATGGCATCCAGATAAGTTTCTGTCAGGCTGTCTGTGGCGTTTTGCGCGGTCAATCCTTGCCAGTTGGGCGTCGAGAGATTATTGTTCATAAATTCTCGGGTTACACGTCCATGAGCAGAGAAATAATGGGGATCCAGCACATACTGATACTGTGCATCCAATCCCACATCATGGTAGGCGCTCACCGGACCTGCAGTATCAGAATTCGATACAGGTGTCACCACACCCAGAGGAGTTCCATGGGCATAGGACATCATGCCATGAAGACCTGCCTCAAAGCTGTTAGCGCCCCATTCTTTGTTATAGGCCAAGCGGAAATAGGGTGAAGGATCGATAATGGAAGTCACTCCTGCATTCCCAACCGCAGTCGCTCCTGCTGTCAGTACGGAGAAAGGACCATGGGTGGGCGACTTGTAGACAGCCACTTCGCCGTACCAAGTCTTATCCTTGAATACATACCCCCCCACCCCTACAGCGGCATGCTGAGAAGACTCTCCCATCATGTAGGTGGTTGGTGCTTGGGCATTGGCTCCATTAAAGTAGTTGATCCAACCAGATTGCCATGCGCCGAAGTTGTTCCACACATCGGACATCATGGCGCGGTTGTTGATGTATGCACCCAGAATCAAATCGCTATTGGGAGTGACTGTACGATCAGCGTAACGGAATTCCGTATTATCAATGGCTGCAGCACCCCACCCTGCTTGACTGCCAGTTTGGGTATTGTCGTACTTCTGTCCAGTCCACTGCATGAACGCCCCAGCATTGTCAGTGATTTTACCACCAGCAAAGAAACTGACCACTTGGGCATCAAAAGCGGAGGAAGGAACACCGCTGCCATGACCAGGCATTTGACCATTGACAGAATTGTTGTAATACTGCCGCGCACCCTGCACCATTACCGCCACAGGTGGGTAGTCATTTTGAACTTCCAGGTCCGTCAGGTTAGGACGGTTGCCCATGGTGTAACCCGTCAACTTGAACATGCGACCCAGCGAGGTCAATTGAGGATACATGCCGCCCACGTGACAGGCGACGCATTTGAAACCAGTCTGGCGTGCAAAAACCGGGATGGCGTTAGCGTCCATGGATACCACCACGGATGCCGTGCCCAGTAGCAGGAGGGCGGAGCCTCGAGCCTTTCCAAGCAGGTTGGATACCTTCATTGTGAAACCCCCTATATTTTTCTGTAGGAACCGTATTGGTGCGCCTGCCCCGAAGTGGAGCGAGATGCGCCGAGTTGAAAATTAACACCGGCTTAAGGGGATGTAAAGAGGTTTGTCACAAAGTTGCAATTATGGGCGCAGACGGTGTTGTTGATTTACAACAAAATGAATGACGAAATTTGCTGTTATAGGAATGCCGTCTGACAAAGCGTATTTTCTGTCCGTTGACTGGCGCTCCTCATAGTGGAATCCTCCCCGACCTCAGCCTCACCCCTTCGGGTGGCGGCTGCCACTCTTGAGAGTGGGAAGGACGGGGCTTCCACGCTTCAAAGCCGTTGGTTTTCGGGTATTCAACCCGAAAACCAACCGTGCCGCTCCATCC
>JAAGNR010000070.1 GCA_010435995.1 Ferrovum sp.
GACGGGAACCGTCCGAGGTGTGGAGCGGTGGAAGTTTCGCCGCGATGAAGCACGAAACTCTCGCCATAGCCGTCTAGGCTTGGCGGGAGCAGTTCATAGGCATTATCTTACGGAATCATGTCGGATTTTTCCTGACACAACAAACCCTCCCATTGACGGGGACGGTTTGTCAGAACAAAGGAGTTCCGTTGTTCTGATGCCAGCGCAGAACACTCTCCCAGACTTCATCCGCATTTTCAGCATACCAATAAAGATCCATATCTTCTGCATCGATATGCCCCTGTTCCAGCATATATTCGGCATCAAAAACACGGCGCCAGTAGGCCTCTCCCACCAACACGACGGGCATAGGCGACACTTTTCTGGTCTGAATCAGAGTCAATGCCCCGAACAGTTCATCCAAAGTGCCAAACCCTCCTGGCAAAGCAACGATGGCCACAGCCCGTTTCATGAAATGCAGTTTGCGCATGGAAAAATAATGAAACTGGAAGCACAAACCCGGCGTAATGTAGGGATTGGGATATTGCTCCCGAGGCAAAGTAATATTCAATCCTACCGTAGGTGCACCTACGTCATAGGCACCACGATTGGCGGATTCCATGGCCCCTGGCCCCCCGCCCGTCATCACCACCAGGGGAGAAACCGGGTTCGCTCCTGACGCGGCTCCCACTCTGTGGCCCAATTCCCTCCCCACCTGATAGTAGCGCGACAATTCCATCCGATTTTCTGCCAAGCGCAGCATGCGCTCGAGATCGTGATTCGCTGCGCCAGCCTGAGCAACACGTTGACGAATATCGGCCAATTCCTGCTGAGCCACCTTGGGCTCACGCAAACGCGTACTGCCAAAAACCACCACACACCGCTCAATGCCCTGCTGCGCCATGCCCTGTTCAGCTTTCATATAGTCCAGCTGAAGACGTACTCCACGGGCGGGTCCTGACTGAAGGAAATCCGCATCGATATCAGGTTCACGATAAGAGGGGTGATCGACGATGGTACGCAAACGTTCCATCAACTGAAGATCTGCTGGATCCTGTTTAGGATGGGACCATGGCAGCGGTTCATTACGACACAGAGGATCGGGAGGATAAGGAATATGTGGATAACGCCTTTTCATTCTGGATTTTCTCCGTCAGCGGTGTAGCCCGAAATCTCCTGACTGCGCCAATTCTGCGGCACGAACCACGGCGCGAGCCTTGTTGACCGTTTCCTGCCACTCCGTTTCCGGCACCGAATCTGCGACGATCCCTCCCCCAGACTGCACCCACAGTTCCCCTCTGGCCACGACGGCGGTGCGAATGGCGATCGCCATATCCATGGCGCCATCAAAACCCAGGTAACCCACAGCCCCCCCGTAAATACCGCGCCGTGTGACCTCGAGTTCATCGATAATTTCCATGGCGCGAACCTTGGGAGCCCCGGACAAGGTACCCGCAGGAAATGTGGCGCGAAGAACATCCAATGCCCGCATTCCGGGACGAAGTTTACCCACCACATTAGAAACCAGATGCATGACATGGGAGTAGCGTTCGATGTTCATCTTCTCGGTCACACACACCGAACCGATACTGGCAATGCGTCCCACATCGTTGCGCCCCAAGTCCATCAGCATGACGTGTTCGGCAATTTCTTTGGGATCCTGCAATAATTCCTGGGCCAACAGGTCATCTTCTTCCGCCGTTTTTCCACGGTGCCGGGTCCCGGCAATGGGACGAACCGTGACTTCCTCATCCTCGAGACGCACCAGAATTTCTGGCGAAGCCCCCACGACATGAAAATCATCAAAATCATAGTAAAACAGGTAAGGCGAAGGGTTGAGACGACGCAAGGCACGATAGAGCGACAGTGGAGATGCCCGAAAGGGTTGGTGCATGCGTCGGCTCAACACCACCTGCATGATATCGCCCGCTTCAATGTAGGCCTTGGCCTTAGTCACCATCTCCTGATGCTGTTCCTGGGACATATCAGATACCACTACCGAATCCGGGACAAAAGGCGATTCAGGTAAATCCACCGAGGTCCGCAACCGGTTTTGAAGCTCCGCTAGGCGGGCCCGCCCTGCTGCTACCCCCATTTCAGGAGTCACATGAACGATCAGGTGTAACAAGCCAGACAGGTTATCGATCACCGCCAGTTCTGTGGTCAACAGCAATAAGACATCGGGAACCCCGATGTCATCGGCTTTCCACCCTGCAGCCAAACGGGTTTCGATGTAACGCACGATGTCATAACCAAAATAACCCGCCAACCCCCCATGAAAACGCGGCAACCCCGGCACTGGAGCCACCTTATGGCGCTCGAGGAAGCTTTGGATAAAGTTCAAGGGATCCGCAGATTCCTGGGTTTCCAGCACGCCCGCATCGCTCTCTACCTGCACCCGATAGCCCGTCACCCGCAGCCGCACAGACGCAGGCAAACCCACGAACGAAAAACGGCCAAACCGTTCCCCTCCCTGCACAGACTCCAGTAAAAATGAGTAAGGACGGGCTGCCAGTTTGGCGTACACCGCCAGTGGCGTGTCTAGATCAGCAGGCACCGTGAGCAGGAACGGCACATGGGTGTAACCCGCCGCGATCCAGGCCTCGAACTCGGCGTCGGTCATCTGGCCAGCTCAGCTCGCATCGCAGTGATGGTGGCCTGGTAATCTTTGGTGTTGAATATGGCGGATCCCGCCACAAAAGTATCTGCTCCCGCCTGCGCCACGGCACGGATATTATCCACCTTGACTCCGCCATCCACTTCAAGCCAGATATCCCGACCACTCTCAGTGATTTTTTGGCGCACTGTGCGCAATTTGTCCAAAGCGCCGGGAATGAAAGACTGCCCGCCAAAACCAGGATTCACTGACATGATCAGGATCAAATCCACTTTGTCCATGACATGATCGAGGTAATTTAAAGGAGTCGCCGGATTGAATACCAGACCCGCCTTGCATCCCAGATCACGAATCATTTGCAGTGTACGATCCACATGCTCGGAAGCTTCCGGATGGAAACTGATGATGTTGGCGCCCGCTTTGGCAAAGTCGGGAATGATCCGATCCACCGGTTTTACCATGAGATGGACATCGATGGGCGCCTGCGTATGGGGGCGAATGGCCGAGCACACCAAAGGACCGATGGTCAGGTTGGGAACATAATGGTTATCCATGACATCAAAGTGAATGATATCGGCTCCGGCAGCAATGACGGAAGAGACTTCTTCACCCAAACGGGCAAAGTCGGCAGACAAAATACTGGGGGCTATGCGAAAAGTCATGAATACTCCTCAAATCGATTCAATGATGGGCAACTGTCAGACATATTCTAACAGGCTGTAGCCGGGTAATGGTACGCTATGTCCATGAAACGATCTCATCTCCTGTACCTGGCTCCCGTACTTTTATGCTTGGCAAGTTGCGCCACCCCCTCTGGGGTTCCTGCGATTCCGCCGCCCCTCCCACAACACCCCCCTGCGGCACCGCTGGCACAAGCCCCCGAGCCGTTTCTGGCCTGTCCTGACAACTCCCCAGGAGAAACGCTTGCACCCAGCGTTCCGGAACCCCCTCGAGGACACTGGATTGTCAGCGACTTCAGCCAGATACCCGATTGGAGTAATGGGCCCCCCGTAGCCAGTTGGAATGCTTTTCTACAAAGCTGCCGTAAGCTTGACACCTCCCCCCTCTGGGCAAAAAGTTGCCATCAGGCCGAGGAATTGGGCGACTATGATGAAACACGCGTAAAGAAGTTTTTTGAGGACCACTTCACCCCCTGGCAAATCGAGAATGGGGATGGTTCTACCCAAGGGCTCATCACCGGCTATTATGAACCCCTGCTCCATGGCAGCTTGCACCGCAGCCCGCACTATCAAACCCCCTTGTACAGCCCCCCTCCAGACCTGCTGACCATCGATCTGGGAGATATAGCCCCCGACCTCAAAGGGCGACGGTTGCGCGGCAGAATTCAGGGAAATCATGTGGTTCCCTATTTCAGTCGTGCAGAAATCGAGGTGGAAGATCGTCCCTTGGCCGGCAACGAATTGCTCTGGGTCGATGATCCGGTAGAAGCGTTCTTTCTTCAAATTCAAGGCTCAGGTGTGGTAGAACTGGAAGACGGACAGTTGCTCCATGTGGGCTATGCCGATCAGAACGGTCACCCCTTTCGCTCCATTGCCCGAGTTCTCATACAGCAGCATCAATTGACCTTGGCTCAAACTTCCATGCAGGGCATCAAGGAATGGGCACGTCATCATCCTGCCGCCGTGCAGACCCTGCTCAATCAAAATCCCAGTTTTGTATTTTTCCAGATATTGCCCGCCGACCTTCCGGGCCCCCTGGGAACCTTGGGTGTCCCTCTGACTGGGCAGGCCAGCCTCGCCGTCGACCCCCGTGTGATCCCTCTGGGCGCGCCCGTATTCATCGCCACCAGCGCTCCGGGAACCGATCAACCCCTGCACCGTCTGATGATGGCCCAGGATACGGGGGGAGCCATTCGCGGGGCTGTCCGTGCCGATTTTTTCTGGGGCTTCGGGACAACAGCAGAACATCAAGCCGGACGAATGAAACAAGAGGGGCAACTCTGGGTATTGTACCCGCGCGGAGCCTCTCCGCCTGAAACCCGCTGACCTTAACAGCAAGACCCGTTATAATGGTTGGTTAACGACAGAATCCCGGAAAAGACCTTGCCTGATTCCTCTGCCCATCAGCTGCACGCCTTCGGCCTGAACCATGAAACGGCCCCCATTGCCATTCGCGAGCGGGTGGCGTTCCCCCAGGATCGTCTGCAAACTGCGCTGAATGCCCTGATTCAGGCCACGCCGGCAGAGGAAGCCGTCATTCTGTCCACCTGCAATCGTACCGAAATCTACTGCAAAACCCCCCATCCGGAAACCGTGGCCGACTGGCTATCAGATCACCATGATCTGGCTGGCTTTGACATTACCCAGTACCTCTACCATCTCGACGGCAGTGCGGCTGCGCACCATGCGTTTCGTGTGGCTGCCGGACTGGATTCCATGGTACTGGGGGAAACTCAAATTTTAGGGCAGGTAAAACAAGCGGTGCGTTATGCCGAGGAAGCCGGTACCCTGGGTCCTCTGCTCAACAAAATGTTCCAGCAAACCTTCTCCGTAGCCAAAGCGGTGCGCAGTCAAACTGCCATTGGTGAGCGCTCCGTGTCTTTGGCTTCCGCCGCCCTCAAGTTGACGGCCAATGTGCTGGGACCCATGGAAGAACAACGCGTCCTGTTCATCGGCGCCGGTGAAATGATTGAACTGGTAGCCACCTACTTTCTTGCCCGGCATCCTCAAGCCGTCACTGTAGCCAATCGCTCTCTGGAGCGCGGTCAGGCTCTGGCTACGCAACTCAATGGGGAATGCATTGCGCTAACCGACCTTCCCTTGGCGCTGCCACACCATGATGTGATCATTTCCTCCACCGCCAGCCATTTGCCTCTCATCGGCAAAGGTATGGTGGAGCGGGCGTTACGCCAGCGCAAACATCGCCCTATGGTCATGATAGATCTGGCCGTACCCCGCGATATCGAACCGGAAGTGGCAAAACTGCAGGATGTTTTTCTATACACCGTGGATGATCTGGGAAAAGTCACCCAAGAAAATCGTGACTCGCGCCAATTGGCCGTCGATGAAGCGGAAAACATCATCACCGAACAGGTGAACACTTTCCTCAGCTGGATTCAGTCGCGCGGCATCGTCCCCACCATTCGCTCTTTGCGCGACCACGCCGAAAACTATCGTCAACTGGAACTGGACAAAGCGCGGCGCGCTTTGAGCCGTGGAGAAGATCCGGCAAAAGTGATCGAACACTTGTCCCAGAGCTTGATGAACAAATGGCTGCATCATCCCGTGCAAGCGCTTCATCACTCTCAGGGAACGAGACAGCAATCCCTGGTGGATGCCATCCGTCATCTTTTCCCTGGGGAAAACACTTGAAATCTTCCCTGCATCAACGCCTCGAAACCCTGCGTCAGCGCCAAACCGAACTTGACCAACTGCTGGTTGATCCGGCCCTGTCCCAACAACTCGACCAATACCGAAAACTCACCAAGGAACGTGCTGAGCTGGCCCCCGTGGTCATGCTGTACGAAGAATACCGGGGCATTGAAAATGACATCGAGGCCGCCCAATCCTTGTCTCAGGAAAATGCCGAATGGCGCGCCTTTGCCGAAGAAGAGACACGCCATGGTCAGCAGCGTCTGGTTCAACTGGAGAACGACATCCAACAGGCATTGCTGCCGCGCAACCCCAACGATGACCGCAATATTTTCCTGGAAATTCGTGCAGGCACCGGCGGAGATGAATCAGCATTATTTGCTGGCGACCTGTTTCGCATGTATGCACGCTTTGCGGAACGACTGGGGTGGCACACCGAAATTCTGTCTCACAGCGATGGGGAAATGGGTGGCTTCAAGGAAATCATCTGTAAGATCGAGGGAACCGGAGCCTTTGCTCGTTTCAAGTTCGAGTCCGGGGGGCATCGGGTACAACGCGTTCCTTCCACAGAAACCCAAGGCCGGATTCACACGTCGGCCTGCACCGTAGCCATTCTTCCGGAAGCCGATGAACTCAGCGAGGTCACCCTCAACCCAGCGGATCTGCGCATCGATACTTTCCGCGCCAGTGGTGCCGGAGGACAGCACATCAACAAAACCGACTCGGCGGTACGCATCACCCACCTCCCCAGCGGTCTGGTGGTGGAATGCCAGGATGGGCGCAGTCAACATAAAAACAAGGCTCAGGCTATGTCCGTATTGGCCGCCCGCCTGCGCGACAAGCAAGAACGCGAGCAACATGCCAAGGAAGCCGCAACCCGCCGTTCCCTCATCGGCAGCGGGGATCGTTCAGAACGCATACGCACCTACAATTTCCCCCAGGGACGGATCACCGATCACCGCATTAATCTCACCCTGTACAAAATTGAAGCCATGATGGATGGTGACTTGTTTGAACTCACCGGCACACTCATGACCGAACACCAAGCCGACCTCCTGGCAGGACTGGCCGACTCCCTCGACTGAACGGATGGTTTCCATCGAACATCTGTTGCGCGACCCGATGCTACCGCGCCTCGAACTCCGCCTACTGATGGAAAAAGTCACCCATTGGTCATGGACACGTTTGATCACTCATGCAGACAGCGTCCTCTCGGCTTCACAATATGCCGAATTTATAACCTTGAAACAACGCCGTCTCTCCGGGGAACCCATTGCCTATCTTTTGGGACAGCGCGAATTTTATGGATTGAATTTTCATGTCAGTCCCGCAGTCCTGATCCCTCGCCCGGAAACTGAGGGGTTGGTGGATTGGGCCCTGGAATGGGACTCCCGCCCCCGTTCCGTCCTTGATCTGGGTACGGGGAGCGGGGCCATTGCCCTCGCTCTGAAGGTACACCGCCCACTCTGGAGCATCACCGGTGCCGACAATTCTGAAACGGCCCTGGAAGTGGCCCGACGCAACGCCGCCCATCTGACTCCCCCTGGCATATCTCCGGTGCCATTCGTCCACAGCCATTGGTTTGATGCCTTCAAGGGAAAAACCTACGATCTTATCGTTGCCAATCCGCCCTATATTGCTGCGGAAGATTTCCATGTCCAACAAGGGGACTTGCGTTTTGAGCCGGCCTCGGCCCTCACCTCTGGCCCACAGGGAATGGATGCTCTGTCCCACATCATCGCCAGCGCCTCCCTGCATCTCTCCCCCTCAGGATCGCTGTTGGTGGAACACGGCTATGATCAGGCCGAAGCCTGTCGTCAAGCGTTGGACCGGGCAGGATTTGACTCCATTGTCACACGCCGTGATCTGGCGGGTCAGGAGCGACTCACCGGTGGAAAATATTCCAAAAAGTAGAAGAATTTCACACTTTTTTCTCCGTGGGCGTAGAATGCGCTTTTTCCCTTTGGGTAGATGCTTGCATGGGAATAGAAACCGTAATCACCGACCCCCTGAGCTTGGGCAAGATCCCCTTGTTGCCGGGCACCCGCAAGATCATCGATGGCGTGGAACGGGTTTTTTACGACGGCTACTGGATTCGTTACTACCATCCTCCCGCAGACACCCTGAAAGCCAAGCGACAACTCATCACCGCGCTGACGCGACGACTCTTCAATCATGTGGAACATGGAATCAACATTCCCGGCTGGCGGCTTGCCCACGCACGCCAAGCCTACGACAACGCCACCGATCCTGCTCGCAAGCGCGTCAACGGGGCCATGCTTGCAGGAGCCTTGTTCAATCGCGCCTCGGACATCATTTCGAAATTGGTGGAAATTCAGGAAATGGGCGTGGAAATTCTGCCCGACAATGCGCTGTTGCGCGAATGTGGCCGCTGTCTGCAGGAAGCACTGACCCTAGGTCGATTGGTCTTGCACCGCAGCGGGGAAGAAGGCATCGATGAACTCTGGGGTGAGCCGTTGCACGCCTTTTCTATTCCGGTGGATGATTTTTACGAAAGCCGCTATCTCAAAATCGCCTCCACTCTCAGGGAAGTGGATCACATCGGTCAGTCCCTGACCCTGTGTTTGCGCGAAGACCCCGATTTTCAGGATGCTATTCCCCTAATTTCTCGAGTCATAGACAGCGCACATAAAAAACTGGAAACCCTGCAAACCGATGATCTGATTTTTCTGGTCTGGCCAGAATTCGTCGTAGCAGGGGAACAATTGACGAACTTCCGTCCCCCCATCGCCCTCAGTCATGACCTGGAGCGTGTCCGCCACCAAGAACACGGACTGCTGTTGATTAGCCAAGGATGGGCCATTCTCAACGATGTTTCGCGAGCACGCACCCCCATGCCCAAAACCACCCAGTCCTATATTGAGCGTCTGGAAGCATTTCGCGCCTGTGGTACTTGCCCTCCTCTCCCGACCCCGTCGCGAGAGAAGGACTAAGGGGATATTAACTGGCAAGCAGTTGCTTCAATTCCCCGTTTTGGAATAGCTCGCTCATAATATCCGATCCTCCCACGAATTCTCCTTTGACGTACAACTGCGGGATGGTCGGCCAGTTGGCATAGGACTTGATACCTTGGCGAATTTCCGGATTTTGTAGCACATCTACGGAAAAAAATTCTTGCACGCCGCATTGCCGCAAAATTTTTACCGCATTGGCTGAAAAACCACACTGTGGAAAATCAGGGCTTCCCTTCATATACAATACCACCGCATGGCCCTTGACTTGTTGATCAATGACTTCCTGAATAGACATAATGACTCCTATGTGGAAAAAACACCCCTTACACCGTGCACACTGGGGTGCGCTACGACAGTATATTGGAATGATTCCAATCCTGCTTGCCTTCATACCGCGCCCAGCCTTCGCCTGGGGTGATGAAGGGCATGAAATTGTGGCTGCCATCGCCATGAAATTCATGGAGCCGGAGCAACGCCAGCGCCTGATCCAACTGCTCTCCCAGGATGACGATACGCTCACGGCCCACGATCCAGTCAGCGTTGCAACCTGGGCAGACCGGTATCGTGACTCGGCACAGGAGGGTCCCCATGTCCATTATCATCAGACCCATGCATGGCATTTTGTCGATCTTGAACGCGACCACCCCAACCTGGATCGCGCATGCGCCGATCATCCCCCGCTTCCACAGGGCACCCCGGCCTCTGCAGGCCCGGCTCGTGACTGTGTGGTCGATAAAATTGAGCAATTTAACGCCGAACTGCAGCATTACAAGACAGCTGGATTTCCCTCGAAAAATCGTGCTGAAGCCATTCTGGCCGTCAAATATCTGATCCATTTTATTGGCGATTTGCACCAACCCATGCATGCCATCGACGATCATGATCGGGGGGGGAACGAACTTAAGGTCAAGTGGCCCCCCGTCCATGCCGGCAGTCTCCATCACTATTGGGACACGGTATTTGTGGAACGACTGGGAACCGATGTCACCCTCGTCGCGTCTACCCTTGCCGCCCGAATCACCCCGGAAAATCTTCAGGCATGGCAACAGGGTTCAGCCCGCGACTGGGCACGGGAATCCTTTGACACTGCCCGCTCCGTCGCCTATGACCCCTTGCCAACCCCCAATGAAGCGGGGCATTACCTGCTATCTGACACTTATGTAGACCAAGCCACGGAAGTGGTGGCAGTACAACTGGAAGAAGCTGGAGTACGTCTCGCCTACTGCCTAGACAAGGACTTATGACATGAATGCTGCTGTATTGATCGTCGATGATGATGCCGACCTACTCCACTTGCTCTCCTTGCGTCTGCGCACCGCCGGCTACCGGGTACGTACCGCCACCTCAGCTGAAACCGCCTTGGCTGAAGTCGCTGCGGAACGACCAGGAGTGGTGTTGAGTGACGTCCAGCTTCCCGGCATGGATGGTTTGCGCCTGTTCGATGAAATTCATTCCCGCGACCCCACCCTTCCGGTCATTCTGCTGACGGCCCATGGCACCATTCCTGATGCCGTGGAAGCTACAGCCAAGGGCGTTTTTGGCTACCTGACCAAACCCTTTGATGCTGCCCTGTTGCTGGAAAAAATCAAATCCGCCTTGACCCTCTACGCGCAAGTAGAAGCCCCATCCACCGCCGATGACCATTGGCGCGAAGAAATACTGAGTCGTTCCCAGCGGATGGCGGAACTGTTGAATGAAGCCCATCTTGTTGCCCGCTCCGATGTCAGCGTGTTGATCCGTGGCGAAAGTGGCAGCGGCAAAGAGCTTCTGGCCCGCGCTCTACACCGCGCCAGCACGCGCGCTCAAAACCCCTTTATTGCCCTTAATTGCAGTGCAATTCCTGAAGCTCTACTGGAATCCGAACTCTTTGGACATGAAAAGGGTGCCTTTACCGGCGCCATTCAAGCGCACCAAGGCCTATTCCGGTCTGCCCAAGGGGGAACACTGTTTCTCGATGAAATCGGTGACATGCCCCTCAATCTCCAAGCCAAACTGTTGCGCGTTCTGGAAGAACGCAAAGTACGCCCAGTGGGGTCTAATCATAGTCACGCAGTGGATGTGCGCGTACTTTCCGCCACCCACCAAAATCTGGAAGCTGCCATTACCACCGATCAATTTCGCGAAGACTTGTATTACCGCCTGAATGTTGTGGAGTTGACCCTTCCGCCATTGCGCGAGCGACGGGAAGATATTCCCTTACTCGTCAAACATTTTCTGGATCGGCTGAACAAAAAATATGGTAAGCATCTCAATGGGTTTGCCCCCGATGCGCTCTCGGTATTGTCCACAGCGCCCTGGCCAGGAAATATTCGTCAACTCCACAACGTAGTGGAGCAGGTGTGTGCCCTGTCTACCACCCCCATCATTCCCCTCTCCCTGGTGCAACGTGCTCTGCGCCTTCCAGCAGTGGAAATCCTCAGTTTGACCGAAGCGCGCGAACGCTTTGAACGCGACTATCTTACGGGCTTACTCAAGCTCACCGAAGGTCAGGTTGCCGACGCCGCCCGCTTGGCCCAACGCAATCGTACGGAGTTCTACCGCCTGTTACAAAAATATGGCCTGACCCCTGACAGTTTCCGCACCGTCTCTTTACAACGACAAGAATAGTATCTAATAAATCATATGGTTATATAATACCCCCGCAGCGCATGTCGCTTATCCACGACAAAATCTCCGCCTGCTCACCCACTGCCCTCCCTCAATCCGATAAAATCACCAAAAAACTTCTACGATCAATTCATAACAAACTGTTAAATATAGATTTAATTTAATAGCCCGGGATATGGCACGAACATTGCTTTAGTAAGGGCATGAATCCCTACGACCTCACACCGCTGACCCATCCTGAACTTCAGGCCCCCCCCCTCCATCGTGGCTCCATGGTTTCTCGACCGTGGTTCGGATTTTGGAACGGCTTCGTAGAGTCCCTCCGTGAAGCCTTGCGCCCCCCTCGCGCAAGCATCACACCGGATCAGCCTTGGGAACGTGCGGCACAACAACGCCGTCGCCTCCTGATCGCGGGGATTCTTTTTTCTTCTCTGGTGGCTGGCTGGATGCAGTGGCCGACCCCACACCACGGAGCAATCGCAGTACTATCGTGGCTCCAGTGGAGCCTGTTCGTCCTGCTCTTTGCTTGGGTTGCCGCAGGCTTCATGACGGCTCTCATGGGTTTCTGGGTGCAACTGCGTCCCGACCCTTACGCCCTCTCTCTCCGCTCGGCCAAATTTGTTTCCCTCTCCGGCAGTGAAGCCCGTACCGCTGTCATTATGCCCATCTGCAATGAGCAAGTGACCAGCGTCTTCGCCGGTTTACGTGCTACCTGCGAATCCCTGGCGGCCACCAAGGATGCCGCGCTATTCGATGTGTTCATCCTATCCGACAGCTTCGATGAGAAAATTCTGGCTGAAGAACACTTGGCTTGGTCAGAACTACAGGCGCTTCTCGGTTCAAGCTTACGTATCTATTATCGGGTACGTCAACGCCGGGGGCGCAAAAAAGCCGGCAATGTGGCAGATTTCTGTCGCCGCTGGGGCAAAAACTATCGCTATATGGTCGTGTTGGATGCCGACAGTACCATGACCGGACTCAGCCTCACCACTCTGGTCCGACTCATGGAGAAAGATCCGCAGGCAGGCATCATTCAAACCGCTCCGCGCTCTGTAGGACTGGACACCTTTCACGCCCGCAGCCAGCAGTTTGCTGGACGAGTCAGCGGACGCCTGTTCACCGCCGGAATGCAATACTGGCAACTCGGCGAGTCCCACTACTGGGGTCATAACGCCATCCTGCGGGTCGCCCCTTTCATGCAACATTGTGGACTGGCCCTACTTCCTGGCAAGGGAAGCATGAGTGGCGAAATTCTTTCCCATGACTTTGTTGAGGCAGCGCTCTTACGTCGGGCTGGCTATCATACGTGGATCGTACCTTCCCTTGAAGGCAGTTACGAACAACAACCCTCCCATCTTTTGGAAGAACTACAACGTGATCGTCGCTGGTGCCAAGGCAATCTGAAAAACTTCCGCTTGCTTTGGGAGCCTGGTTTTCACGCCGTTCATCGCGCCATGCTCGTCACCGGCGTCCTCGCCTATGCCTCAGCCCCTCTCTGGCTGATTTACCTGATCACCAGTGTGGGACTGACCCTTTTAGCCCCCACCTCTACAGCCATTCTTCCCCCCTTCTGGCCAATTACCCTGGGAATGCTGTTCGTCCCCCGTGTACTCTCCTGGCTCACGGTATTCATGCACCGCGAACAGGATCAATATGGTGGAACCGGCGCTTTTCTCGCCAGCGCCTTGGCCGAAACCACCCTTTCCGTCCTGCAGGCCCCCTTGCGCATGGTTGCCCATACCCTTTTCGTCACCACCGCCTTGACGGGATTCCGGCTCGAATGGAAGTCTCCGGCCCGCGAAGCCACCACCCTTTCCTGGTCCGCCACCTGGGCCCATTACCGCACCTTGTTTATCACGGCTGCAGGCACGTTGAGCATGGTTTCCCTGTACAGTGCCCACACAGCGCTGTACCTCCTGCCCGTTGTCCTGCCCTGGCTGCTGTCAACCCCCATGGCCGTCTTCACCAGTCATTCAACGCGCTCATTGAGAGTTCAGGGCATTCCACTGTTCGACATCCCCGAAGAAAGACGTATTCCTTCCGTATTACGGCGGGCTTGGCAATATGCCGGCTTGGCAGGTCAACGACCCTCGTCAGGGTTGCGCCCCAGTACCGTTCTTGTCCCCGCCTGGTCGCGAACTCAAGTGGTGCTCGATCGCTCGTAACTCCTGTATTTGGCGCGATAGCACGTCGGCTTTCCCTTGCATTTCCTGAGATTGCCGAGCCAACTGCTCCAATTGGCCCTCGATGTACAGCTGGGTTTTGGCCCATTGATCCAACCAATGAGACAGGGGCAGTAACTCTGCAGTTTCGTTGCGGACTGTCTGTACCTGTAAGTCCTGAAGCAATTGAAGTGCCTGCTGTGTCGCTCCTCCCTGATGTTGCAAAAGCAACAACTGTGCCCGCCGCAACCGATCCAACGGTCCTTCTGGTTGTGGCTGTGACTCAAGGCTCAACAACACCTCCTTTCTGGCTCCAACCGACAGACTCATGTCTTGGGTTAACTGGGATAAAGCCATATTGAGAAACCCCTCCCCCTGCGTATCGGGACGACTCTTCGTGGACTCCATAGTCTTGATGGGCAAGGGAGGCAAGACAGGAGAGGTCACCGTTGGAACGACCATCGGGGTACACCCTGACAGGCTCAACCACACCCCGCAGGAAATCCATAACCGAAACTTTCTCGCCTGCACTTTACTTGAATTCATGGGACTCTCTAAATACGATGTAAAATTACTGCTCAACCAACCGCGACCCCTTCGTCTTCCGCACCCGGAATTTCCAGATGAAAATGAGCCCCGCGAGGGCTCGGCTCGAGTCGCACTGTCCCCCCGTGGGCCTGTACCAACTCACGAACAATGGACAACCCGACACCACTTCCCTTGCGCGCACCGGAAGGTTGCCGTTTCCCCTGATAAAACGGGTTAAAAATTTGTGGGCCATCCTGCGGATCCACTCCCGGCCCCTCATCCACGACATCCAGATGGAACCCCTTGCCTGCAGGGATAAGGTTGATCAAAACCGTCCCCGCTTCAGGGGAAAAACGAATCGCATTGATCAGAAGGTTGCTGGCAACCGTATCCAATTTGTCGGCATCCATCCATACTCGGCACACTGGGCCATGCACTGCGACACGCAATGCCTTAGCCTGTATTTGCAAACGCTGCCGCTCCACCAACTGGTCAAGCAACCCACGAATATCAATCCACTGACGATGCAGATGCTGTGCTCCAGAAGCCGCAGCATTGTACTGCAATAAGCTTTCAATCTGGTGCTGCAGGGCCAAAGAATTATCTCTCAGAATCACCAAAATTTCTTCCTGAGCCCCATTGATGGGCCCTGGTACCTCTTCTGACAGGAGCGCGACACCCTCCCTCAAATTGGCCAGAGGAGTTTTCAGTTCGTGGGAAATATGACGAAAGAACTGGAGCTTATCCGACTCCAAGAGCGCCAGTCGCTGTTGCACCCAGCGCACACGTTCCCCCAGTTGCCGCAAATCCGTGGGGCCGCCAAAAGGCTTGGAAGCACTGGATTGGGGCTGACCCAGCTGTCGTATGGCGCGATCCAGTTGCGCAAAAGACCAGGACAACCAGGTTCCCAAAAGCAACGCCAGGGCAATCGCCACCGTGGCCGCCGTGATCCCCATGGTAATCAGATCCTGTCGCTGCTTATCAAATGCCTGCAACAATTTTTGGTTCTGGTCGGCCAGACGATTTTGCACCACTTTCTGGATTTGCTGATCCACTAACCCCAGCTGCCCAAATGCCGCAATCACATTATCCGTTGCCGACGGGGAAAAAAAATCTCCTCCAGGTTCCAGCAAAGGCGAAATGGTCTCTTCCGTCAAAGCCGTCCATTGGGTCAACAGAGGCGTCAAATCTTCGGCATCTCCCCGACTCAGAACCCCCACCAAGTGCTCCCCCTGCTCCAGGGAATGAGTGATATCCTGACGCAGTGAACGATCATGCAACACCAGGTATTGACGGGTCTGACGCTCCAGTGTCACGGTAATGTCCTGGAGCTCGCGAACCTCCTCCGTACGCTGCAACGCTTTGGCGGGGAAATCTCGGCTGTCCCGACTCAGGGTATCCACCGCCACGAGAGCGCGCAACAGTGCCCCGCCCAAAAGCACCACGATCCCGGCGAAAGCTATCCACAGCAAATGCTTAAATGAAAATGGAAAAGGTGCACGCAGCAAAAACCTTTTGAAACGCGCCCAGGTCACGGAGCTGTGGTCTCTGAATGCGTTAAAAGGAGCTACTTCCCTGTGCGGTACAGATAATGGGAGAAGTGCGAGTAATTGGTGCTGACGGCGCGAAACAAGCGATCCAGGCTCACGATGGCATGCTCCACAATATTGATGGCAATAAAGGGGTGCTCGGACTTCAAACGTTTGTACATGGTTCGGGACAGTTTGAGCACCTGGGTAGAGGGCTCCTTCACCACCAACCGCACTGAACGAGGCAATTTGTCAAAAAACGACATTTCCCCCAGCATTTCACCTGAGCCGGCATAAGCAATTTCATTTTCCTGATCCTGCTCTACAAATGCCAAGGCAATCTGCCCCTGAACCACGAAATACAAAGCATCTCCCACTGATCCAATTTCGGAGAGGATTTTTCCCTTGTCGAATTCCAGATAAGTCAGATACTCCAACAGGGTACGAACCTCATTGACCGTCAGAGATTCACACAGATAGTGATGATCGAGAAGCCGTGACAAACGGATTTGCTGGGTTGCGGGGTCGTGATCAATGGCATGGGTCAACACAGATTTGCTGGTCATAAATCGTGTCCTTAAAGTATGGAAGCTCCGAAGAGCGACAAGCAGACCGATCCTGCCATCGCGCATTAAGGAAATTATACCAAGGATTGCGCCATCCTCCGATGATTTTTACCCTCACGCCCAGCAAACCATTCAATCTGTTGCTTAATATGTTCTGGCGAAGGAACCATTGACCGTATGCAATCCTTCGATTATGTTGTCCCTATAGGTCGATTTATTCCTCACATCAATTGACGAACGATATCGCCAATCGATAGCATATGGCGGACATCCTTCCTCATTTATCCCCCTCTGGTACACACTGTATGAAAGTTCGAAATCTTATTTCCGCAATTTATATTCTGGCTAGCGTGACTCTAACAGCTCCCGCATATGGAGAGGAACCCTCGCATTCCAGCGATAATCCCACTCCCCCCAAAGAGGTTTATGTTCCCGGTCTGGGAGAGTTCATGGGAGCCACCCAAGTACGCCATGCCAAACTCTGGTTCGCCGGCACAGAAGGAAACTGGGATCTGGCGGCTTATGAGGTGGGGGAATTGCGCGAGGGCCTGGATGATGCGGCACAATTTGATGCCATGTTCAAAAACATTCCGTTAAATTACGCCTCATTACGCCGAAATATCTCTTGCCAAACTGGGGTGTCCATATAAGCAACCATTCTTTACAATATGATCATCTTGATTGAAAATATACGTTTAGATGACTATTTCAATGAGGCCGAATCCATGAAAACTGCCACGGTGGCGAATGCCAAATCGCATCTATCCGCCTTGCTCGCCGAAGTTGAAGGAGGCCAAGGTATTGTGATCACCCGCCGTGGAAAGCCAGTGGCACGTCTCATTCCCGAGCCGCGATCAGGGGGCTTCGACTGGGCTGACTTGCGCAATTGGGTATCTGCGCCGCCGACATCGGGTCTGACCGTTGCCGAAATGCGCGAACAGGACCTGCTGTGATTTATCTTGATACTTCGGTGCTGGGCGCAATCTTTTTTCGAGAGGCCGGCGCCGCCAATCTTGTGGCTCAACTCGAAAGCCAGCGTAAAGCGAAGTTGATGATTTCAGCCTGGACGTTAACCGAGATGGCCAGCATCGGTGGCATCAAACAGCGGACAGGTGCCATTAATGCGGCCACTCGCCAGCAGGCCATTGCCAATTTTCAGCGGTTTGCATCCATGCACCTTGTCACAGTAGAAATTGACCCGGCGGATTTTCGTACTGCAGCAGTACTTATCGAATCGCCTGCCATCTTGCGTGCAGGGGACGCACTACATCATGCATCCGCGTCACATAGAACAACACCGCACTAAACGCACAGGTTGGCTACGCGCCGCAGTATTGGGCGCGAATGATGGCATCGTTTCCACAGCGAGCTTAGTACTGGGTGTTACAACGGCGCATGCCACCCACAGCAACATCATGGTCGCCGGGGTTGCCGGCTTGGTCGCCGGAGCCATGTCGATGGCCGCTGGCGAGTATGTATCCGTCCACTCACAGGCAGATACCGAAAAGGCGGACATCGAACTTGAACGCAAGGAACTCAAGACGGATGAAGCGAAAGAACATAAAGAATTGGCGGCGATTTATGTCGGTCGAGGCCTTGATCTCGGGCTTGCGAATCAGGTCGCCGATCAACTCATGGCGCATGACGCGCTTGGTGCACATGTCCGCGACGAACTTGGGATCACCGAAGCGCTTAGTGCGCGTCCGATCCAGGCTGCCCTTGCTTCGGCTGCCAGTTTCGCAATTGGAGCTGTCATACCACTGTTGATCACGTTATTGGTCCCCGCAACAAGTCTCATCCTACTCGTCTCAGGTACGTCACTCGTTTTTCTCGCGCTTCTGGGGGGAGTGGCTGCGCACATTGGCGGCGCTTCTTTGATGACGGGTGCAGTGCGTGTCACATTCTGGAGTGCACTGGCCATGGTGTTAACTGCTGGCGTCGGCGCGTTATTTGGATGAGTTGTGAACACGAAACGGCGCTATGCCACTTTTTTTATTCAGTAACTCAACTTTAGACATTCAGCCTCAGTAACACAGCAAATTTTGGCGTGAAGATATTCACAAAATGCATAAAAAACACTTGGCCAAGTGACTGAGAAGGATGTACGGAACTTGCTCAAAGCGGTTTCTGAAAACCTGAAAACACTAAAGCAAAGCCAAGTCCAAGACTTTATTCGCGGAGTAGTGTCGCCCGTCACTCTGGACCCTGAAACCCGTACAGGCGAGATTAGATAAAGCCTCGATACTGGCGTTTTGCTGGCGTCCCCACGGGGATTCGAACCCCGGTTACCGCCGTGAAAGGGCGATGTCCTAGGCCTCTAGACGATGGGGACAGACACCTCTTAAGAGGTCAACATCAAGCAGTCCGATGCTGTAGAGAAGTGCGATTCTACCCGACTTTTTTACTTTTGCCTAGTACCTGTTCTTAGACAACCACGCCTGTTCAGTCCTTCAACTTTCCTTAAGCCCGGCGCCTGACGCAAGACAATCCTCACCGTTCCCATCTATAATGTCATCATTCCTTCATCTCAGATGATTCACAACTTTTCCATGCCGTCTTCTCTCGTCGCACAGATCACCGCCATGGGCCAGAATGCCCGCGCGGCAGCCCGCTTGGGTGCGCGCGCTTCCACGTCCGTCAAGAACCGTGCGCTGGAAGCTTCGGCAGCGGCCCTGCGCCGTGATCGCCAACTACTGCTCGATGCTAATGCCCGTGATGTAGCACAAGCCAAAGTCCATGGACAGGACAGCGCATTCATCGACCGCCTCACGTTGACTGAAAAATCCATCGACGCCATGGCCCTGGGTTTGGAGCAAATCGCGCAACTTCCCGACCCGGTGGGAGAAATCACCGACATGGCGCGACGCCCCTCCGGCATCGAAGTTGGCCGCATGCGTGTGCCACTCGGGGTCATTGCCATTATTTATGAGTCGCGCCCAAATGTGACCGCTGACGCCGCTGGACTATGCCTCAAATCCGGCAACGCCTGCATCCTCCGGGGAGGCTCTGAAGCACTGCACTCCAATCAAGCCATTGCGCGCGCCCTTCTGGAAGGACTGCACCAGGCCGACTTACCGACAAATCTAATTCAGGTGCTCGACACCACCGACCGTGCTGCCGTGGATATTTTGGTGGGGCTCAGCGGCTTGGTGGATGTAGTGGTCCCGCGCGGAGGCAAAGGACTGATCGAACGCATCTCCCAGCAAGCCCGCGTCCCGGTTCTCAAACACCTGCATGGGGTATGCCATACATTCATCGATGCCAGCGCCGATATCCCCATGGCCATCAAGGTTGCAGACAACGCCAAAACCCAGCGTTACGGGACCTGCAACACCATGGAAACGTTGTTGGTTCACCAGGCCATCGCCCCCTCCGTACTGCCGCCCTTGGCTGAACAGTATCGCGCCAAGGGGGTGGAACTGCGTGGCGACGAAGCCACACGAAAATTAATCCCCTTTGCCGTTCCCGCCACCGATACCGACTGGGAAACCGAGTATCTCGCCCCCATTCTAGCGATCCGCATCGTTGCAGATCTGGATGCTGCCCTCGATCACATTGCACGCTATGGTTCTCAGCATACCGACGCCATCCTGACCAATGACTGGGTTAACGCCCAGCGATTTCTTAGAGAAGTGGATAGCAGCTCGGTCATGGTCAACGCTTCTACCCGTTTTGCCGACGGGTTTGAATATGGATTGGGAGCGGAAATCGGCATCTCTACAGACAAATTACACGCCCGCGGACCCGTTGGACTGAATGGCCTCACCAGCCAGAAGTACATCGTGCTCGGTCATGGCGAAATACGCGGCGGATGAATTCCACTCCTTTGGTAGGAATTCTGGGGGGTACCTTCGACCCCATTCATAGTGGCCACTTGGCCATGGCGTCGTTTGCCCATAGTCAACTCGCCCTCAGCAAGGTTCTGCTGGTTCCCGCCGGTTCCCCGTGGCAGCGTCAACCTCGGGCAGCGGCCAAAGACCGCCTGCAAATGACTAGACTGGCGGCCATGGGCCACCCATTTATCGAAGTGGATACCCGCGAAATCGAGCGACTTACCCCCACTTATACCATCGACACCCTCGAAGAACTGCGTCAGCAATATGCTTCGGATCAGAGATTTTGCTTGATTCTCGGGACAGATGCCTTCCTCAATCTGCCCACCTGGAAGGAATGGACTCGCATTCTGGAACTGACTCACATTGCCGTGCTCTGCCGCCCAGGTTTCGATTTTGTAGAAAACCAGTTGCCCATCCCTCTGCGCCCAGTCTGGTCCGAACGCCATTGCACCCCCGAGCACCTGACCGGGAGGGAAGGACAAATCGTACGCTTGGACATGCCTCCTGTACCGGTATCGTCCACCCAGATTCGCCATGCCCTGGCTCATTCCCTGCCCTGCCCTGAGGGACTCTTGCCTTCCAGCGTATGGAACTATATCGACTCTCACCATTTATATCGGTCTGCCTGATGAAATCCTCCTCTTCCCCCGAACACACGCCCCCCTCCGTCCCGAACCCTACCTCGCTTCAGCGCTGGGTGTCCAACCCATCCCTTCTTGCCCAGACCGTCATTCAGGCACTGGAAGATATCAAGGCTAAAGACATCGAACAACTCGAGGTTCGGACGCTGACTTCCTTATTTGACACCCTAATCATCGCCAGCGCAGATTCCACGCGACAAACACGCGCCTTGGCGCGTCATGTGGAAGATCAGGTCCGGGCACTGGGAGCGCCCATTCTGAGCACAGAGGGTCAGCACAGTGGCGAATGGATTCTGGTGGACCTGGGCAGCGTCATCGTCCACATCATGCAACCCGCCGTGCGCACCTATTATGATCTCACCACGCTGTGGCAGAGGCCAGGGAACAGACCCGAGGCCCCTCCCCGCGCCGCCTGACCTCAAGAGAATCTGAAGCAGTGAAACTGCTCATCGTTACCCTCGGCCAACGCATGCCCGACTGGATCAATGTCGCTACCACCACTTACCTGCAACGCATGCCACGGGAATTCAATCTGGAATTGGTGGAACTCAAGGCGGACGGTCGCACCAAAGGTCGCTCACGGGAACAAATCCTCACCACCGAAGCCGAAGCTGTCTTCAATGCATTGGGCCCGATCCCCTTCCATGCGCTGGATGAGCGGGGAAGTTTGTGGACCACACTAGAGCTTTCTCACCACTTGACCCGCACGCAACAAGAAGGAGAGTCCCTAGGTTTTGTCATAGGCAGTGCCGATGGCCTGCACCCATCGATCCTGCAACGCTCACGAACCCCCTTGGGCCTGTCACGCATGACCCTACCCCACGGCTTGGCACGCGTGATTTTGGTGGAACAATTGTACCGAGCCGCCATGATTCTAAAAGGGCATCCCTACCATCGCGATACCTGAGGAAATTCTCTTGAACAATCAGATTCTGGTCAACATCACTCCCCAGGAAACCCGCGTTGCCATCATGGAACTCGGTGTCCCCCAGGAAATCCATGTGGAACGCTCCTCAGCACGCGGCCTCGTGGGCAATATTTTCTGGGGGAGAGTGGCCCGCATTCTCCCGGGAATGCAGTCTGCTTTCGTGGACCTCGGACTGGAACGCGCGGCCTTCCTCCATGTCGGCGATATCTGGACCCCACGTCATTCCGATGTACCCCCACGCCCCATCGAGAAAACCTTGTCTGAAGGCCAGAACCTGCTGGTTCAAGTCATCAAGGACCCCATTGGCACCAAGGGAGCGCGACTCTCCACTCAAATCAGCATTGCCGGGCGCTATCTGGTGTATCTCCCCCAGGAAAACCATATCGGCGTTTCCCAGCGGATTGAAAGCGAAGATGAACGGCAGATGTTGCGAGAACGGGTACAGAGTCTGATTCCCGAATGTACCCAAGGCGGTTTCATCGTCCGGACAGTTGCCGAATCCACCTCAGATCAGGAACTGTTGCACGATCTCGAATATCTGACTCAACTCTGGCACGAACTGCAAGACGCCTGCCGACACGCTTCAGCGCCAGAATTATTGCATCAGGATTTGAGTCTGGGACAGCGGGTAATCCGCGACTTCGTCATGGAAGATACCGACCGCATCATGGTGGACTCTCGAGAAAATTACGGGAAACTGGTGGAATTTGCCCAACATTACTGTCCCCAGGCTTTGCCCTATCTGGAACATTATCGCGGAGCACGCCCCTTGTTCGACCTCTTCGGAGTCGAAGACGAAATTGAAAGGGCCTTGTCTCGACGGGTCGATCTCAAGTCTGGCGGCTACCTCATCATCGATCAAACCGAAGCCATGACCACCATCGATATCAATACCGGCGGCTTCGTAGGCCATCGCAACTTCGATGAAACCATTTTCAAAACCAATCTCGAAGCGGCGCAAGCGGTGGCCCGACAATTGCGCTTGCGCAATCTGGGAGGAATCATCATTGTCGATTTCATCGACATGGATTCAGAGGAGCATCGTCATGCCGTACTGGAGGAGTTTCGCAAAGCGCTGGCACGGGATCGTACGCGCATCACGGTCAACGGCTTTACCTCTCTGGGATTGATCGAACTGACGCGGAAACGCACCCGGGAAAGTCTCGCCCATGTACTCTGCGAACCTTGCCCCTGCTGCAAAGGCAGCGCCCAACTTAAAACCCCGCAAACTGTATGCTATGAAATCCTGAGGGAAATTGTCCGCGCTTCACGCCAATTTGATGCCAAGGAATTTCGCATCATTGCCCACCCCCTGGTGATCGACTTGTTCCTTGACGAGGAATCCCAAAGTCTCGCAGGCGTCAGTGACTTCATTGGCAAGCCCATTACCCTGCAAACCTCGGCAGAGAGCAACCAGGAAAACTATGATGTGATTTTTACATGAGACGCTGCACCATCATTTCCAGCGCCCCAACGCCCACGGTTAACGTGAACTGAAAGAACACCATAAGCACCACCGGCGTCAAATCTAGCCGCCCCAAGGGGGGGATGAAGCGTCGGAGTACTCGCAGAAACGGCATCACCAGACCTTCCACGGCAATCAATAGTGGATGGTAAGGGTTGATCCAACTGAGCACGGCCATCAGCAATACCGCAGCCATCCAGACATACAAGGTCTGCCGGATCACATCCACAACCGCCAAAGCTGCCACCCAGGGCAATAAATTCCAGGTGGCTATGGCTGGCGTGGTCAATAGATGTAAGGTCAAGTGAGAAGAAACCAGCAATAAATTGAGAAACCACGCCCAAAACAGCGGAGAAAGATCACGACCCGGCAAACCGGCCATCACCGGACGAATCCATTGCAAAGAAAATTCGGTGCATTTGACCGCCAGTATCATCAATGGATTGCGCTGGGAGAGGGAGAATCCCTCCAACAAGTAACGCAACACCGCCATCCCCGAAAAGAATCCGCCCACCAAATCCAGCAAAGAAAAGGACAGGTCACTCACTTCGCCGCTCCCCCATCCACCTGCGCCAGTTCGCGAGAGCGCTGCGTGGCGGCAGCCACCGCCTGCCCTACCAAAGAAAACCACTGTCCTTCCTCGAGAACCCTGACTGCAGCTGCAGTTGTTCCGCCTGGAGAAGTGACCCGTTGGCGCAATACTCCGGGATCTTCATGGCCAGAACACGCCAGCAAAGCCGCTCCACGCACCGTCTCCTCCACCAAGGCCTGCGCCGTGTGCGCATCAAACCCTTGGGATTCGGCCGCACGCTGCAACGCTTCCATGAGCAAAAATACATAGGCCGGCCCACTTCCCGAAATGGCGGTCAATGCATCCATCTGCGCTTCCTGATCGAGCCAGTGGACCGAACCCACGGCATGCATGAGTGCCGTAGCGTGATCGCGATCTTCTTGGGATACGCCCTCCCTAGCGAACAATCCGGTCACGCCTGCGCGAACCAGCGCCGGCGTATTGGGCATGGCGCGAACAATATTGCCATGCCCTCTCAAACCTTGGGACAATTGCTGCGTTGTCACTCCGGCGGCGATACTGATGACCCGAACGGTATCTGACAACGCCGGACATCCGTGCAATACCCCAGGGATCTGTTGGGGTTTGACCGCCAGCACCAATGTGCTGATGCCCTCCAGATTTTCAGGAATGGCGGACACCGTCGTCACCCCCCAGCGTGCGTGAAAGTCCCGTGCCACGGAAATATTCACCTCAACCACGGCAATCTCTTCCCGTGGTTGACCATGGGCCAACAACCCCCCCACCAGCGCAGAGGCCATGTTCCCACCTCCCACAAACAATATACTCATCGTCATTTCTCCCGTGACCCAAATAGTGCCGTTCCCAATCTCAGCAGAGTCGCTCCCTCTTCGAGGGCCAGTTCATAATCCCCGGACATTCCCATGGACAGGGTATCCAACTTTACTCCCTGATGCCGCTCCAATCCTTCTTTCCACTGACGCACTGCGGCAAATCGACTCCGCGACACCACCCCTTCCCCCCTGCGAACTTCGGGCAAGGCCATCAACCCACGCAAGCGCAAACCCGGCAGGGTTGTTACATAGGCTGCCAATTCTTCCAGAAGTTCGGGGGCGATACCGGCTTTCCCCGGTTCACCGCTGACATTCACCTGCAAGCAGATCTGTAACGGTTCCTCACCCGCGGCTTCCCGTGCCCGCGACAAGCGCTGCGCTTGACGTTCGTCCATCACCCCATGCACCCAATCAAAATTTTGGGCCAAGGCGGTGGTCTTGTTGCTTTGTATACGCCCGACAAAATGCCACTCCACCGCCAAATCCATCAATTGTGATCGTTTATCCAGAGCCTCCTGAACATAGCTCTCTCCCAGGGCGGTGACCCCCGCCGCCACAGCCGCACGCATGGCTGCCACGGGTTGTCCTTTACTGACGGCCACCACTGTCACGTCTCGCGCAGGCGCAAGAAGATCAATGCGGTGCTGTATCTCGTTCCATTGTGCCACATCAAACATCGGCGATGCCCACAGGGTTAGGGTATTATCACGGGTTGAGATTCTAACCTTTTTGAGGACCACCATGGCTGGATTGACGCACGATACCCCCTGGCCCACGGAAATCACCCTGAAAAAAGCCTCTCGCGCACTGCACATCGTGTTCAGTGATGGTCGGGATTTTCTTTTCCCCCTCGAATACCTACGCGTTTTTTCACCTTCAGCCGAAGTCCGGGGGCATGGCCCAGGGCAGGAAACCTTGCAAACCGGAAAACGTCAGGTGAGCGTAGATGAAATCACTCCCGTCGGTCAATACGCCATTCAACCGCATTTTTCCGATGGCCATAATACCGGCATTTACTCTTGGGACTATCTACTCGATCTGGGGGTCAATCAAGAGGAATACTGGGCCCAATATCTCAATCGTATGGATGCGGCTGGAGCCAGTCGCGATACCCACTGAATCATGTCTACTACCCATTTCGGTTTTACTTCGGTCCCAGAAGAAGAAAAAGCAGGTAAGGTCGCGGCCGTTTTCGATTCCGTGGCCACGCGCTACGACCTCATGAACGACGTCATGTCCGGCGGCATGCATCGGCTATGGAAAGCCTTTACCCTGCAAACCTCGGGAGTACTTGCCGGTCACCGCGTTCTTGATCTGGCTTCGGGCAGCGGTGACCTGGCGCGGGGGTTCGCCCGCAAAGTCGGGGCCCAAGGTCAAGTGATCATGACCGATATCAACCACGCCATGCTCAGCCGTGGCCGCGACAAGGTTCTCGATGATGGCTTCATCTTACCCACCGTCCAATGCGATGCTGAAACCTTGCCTTTTGGCGATAACAGTTTCGACTGCGTCAGTCTGGCGTTTGGCTTGCGCAATATGACCCATAAGGAATGGGCCTTGAGTGAAATGTTCCGGGTTCTAAAACCGGGCGGGCGCGCCCTGATCCTGGAGTTCTCAAAAATCTGGGAACCTCTCAAACCAATATACGACGCCTACTCTTTCAAACTCATTCCAAAAATCGGTCAGTGGATTGCCCAAGACCCCGCCAGTTATCAATATCTGGCGGAATCGATTCGCATGCATCCGGATCAGGCCACCTTGGGAGAAATGATGACTGCCAGCGGTTTTGAAAATGTGGAATGGTTCAACCTGAGCGCAGGGGTAGTCGCCCTGCATCGAGGCAACAAATGGTAAAACCCTCACTTCCCCACCTCATTTCACGAGGCCTGCATGCCCTATTGGCCACAGCTCCCTGGGCAACCCAACGGTTACAGCCATTTTCGGGTCAATCCCTGAGCTGCCACCTGGGACATTGGTCATGGCATTTTGACATCAATGCCCAGGGATTTTTGGAATGGCGTTCCTCCCCACCAGAAAAACCCTCATTGACCTTGCACCTGGCCCCCAGCGCGCTGCCCGGATTTCTGGCGAACCCTACGGCAGCCCTGCATCACCTGCACCTGTCTGGAAACAGTGCCCTGGCCGCAGAAATCGGCTTCCTGGCCAAGCACTTTCGCCCCGATCTGGAAGAGTTACTGAGTCATGCTATCGGCGATGGCCTGGCTCACCGCGTGGGCAAATTCTGGCGTCAGACTCGCTCTTGGGCACGGGACAGTGGCTCCCGCTGGGTGACAATGGTCCGTGAGTATGCTACTGAAGAAGCCGACCTACTGCCACACCCGTCGCAACAGCAAGCATTTGCTGCCCAGGTGACCGCCTTGAGCCTGGACCTGGATCGGTTGGAACAACGCATCGCCAGGTTGATCTGATGCGCATCTGGCGAGTAGTTTTCATTGTCTTCATCCTGTTGCGCTATGGCCTCGATGAACTCATACTGTCCCACGACCGTTTGGGTGCATTGCGCCATCTCAGCCGCGCATTTTTCTTCTGGCGCCGCTTCTCTACACCACGCGCCGTACGACTGCGCCTGGCCCTCGAGCAATTGGGCCCAATTTTTGTAAAATTTGGTCAGGCCCTCTCTACTCGCCGCGATCTGATTCCTCCCGATATTGCCGACGAACTGGCGCGCTTGCAGGATCAAGTCCCTCCCTTCCCTGGAGCTCAAGCCATAGAGATTCTGGAAAAAATCTATGGTCGTCCGGTCAGCGAAGTGTTTGCCGAATTTGACATTACTCCCATTGCCAGCGCATCCGTGGCACAGGTCCATTTCGCCGTACTCAAGGAAGGACCAAAAGCTGCTGTCAAAATTCTGCGCCCTGACGTCCATCGCATCATTGCGCGGGATGTGGCCCTCATGCGCACCCTGGCTCAACTGTTTGAGCGCTGGATCAAGGAAGCCCGGCGGTTGCGCCCAGTAGAAGTGGTCGCCGAATTTGAAAAACATCTTGCCGACGAACTCGACCTGATGGTGGAAGCTTCCAATGCCAGCCAGCTCAGACGCAATTTTTCCGACCGTCGCCTGCTCATCATTCCTGAAGTCTACTGGGACTATTGCGACACTCGTGTCATGGTGATGGAACGCATGTCCGGTACCCCCATCAGCCAGGTGACCCGACTCCGGGAAATGGGGGTGGATATTCCAAAACTGGCACGGGATGGGGTGGAAATATTCTTTACCCAGGTATTCCGTGATGGGTTTTTTCACGCCGACATGCATCCCGGAAATATTCAAGTGGCAGAGGATGGGCGCTATATCGGCCTGGACTTCGGCATCATTGGTACCCTCACCGCCGAAGATAAAAATTATCTGGCACAAAATTTTCTAGCTTTCTTTCAGCGCGATTATCAACGGGTTGCCCAAGCCCATATCGAGGCGGGCTGGGTGCCAGCCCATACCCGCGCCAATGAGTTCGAATCAGCCATTCGCTCGGTCTGCGAACCCATTTTCGACAAGCCTCTGCGCGAAATCTCCTTCGGCAAGGTGCTATTGCGCCTGTTTCAGGTATCGCGCCGGTTTCAGATGGAGATTCAACCACAACTGGTGTTGTTGCAGAAAACGCTGCTCAATGTGGAAGGACTGGGACGGGACCTCGATCCGGATCTCGATTTATGGAAAACTGCCAAACCCTTTCTGGAACGCTGGATGAGCGAACAGGTGGGTTGGCGCGGGCTTCTCAAAGCCATCCGACGAGAAGGTGGGCAGTGGGTAACTCTGGCACCGGAACTGCCGAGACTGGTGCATCGCGCCCTGACAGAGGGCAACGATCAGAAATTCCTGGCAACCGAGGTCACCAAACTACGCCTTCAACAACGTCAGACTCAACGCTGGCTGGTACTGCTGATTGCCGGAATGGGACTGGTGACAGGAATCCTCGTGGCTTTGGCGTGGTTACTCTGGCTGGATGCGCCCGTCAATTAATGGCCCAAATAGGCCGACTTGACCTGCTCATCCCGCTGCAATTCGGTTGCTGAGCCTTCCAGAACGATGCGTCCATTCTCCATGACAAAGCCATAGTCTGCCACTGCCAAAGCCGCATGGGCAAACTGTTCTACCAGCAACATGGTGATTCCCTCCGACTTCAAGCGCCGAATGATGTGAAATACTTCTTCTACCAGAACGGGTGCCAATCCCAATGAGGGTTCATCCAGCAGAAGCACATCAGGATTCAGCATCAGGGCCCGTGCCATGGCCAGCATTTGCTGTTCTCCTCCCGAGAGCGTTCCTGCCAACTGATATTGTCGTTCGCGCAAGCGGGGAAAGAGGTCCAGAGCGCGTTCAAAATCTCCGCTGATGTCGCCACGGGGACGGGAATGGCCGAAAGTCAACCGGGTATACGCCCCTAAAATCAGATTATCGCGCACCGACTGGTTGGGAAATATGCGTCTCCCTTCTGGCGAATGGGCCAATCCTGCTTGCGCCACACGATGGGCGGGGAGACCGGTAATGTTTTTTCCTGCCAACCGCACCTGTCCTGCTGTAGGCTGAATCATTCCGCTCACGGCACGCAAAGTGGTGCTCTTCCCCGCCCCATTGGCTCCAATGAGGGTCACGACACGTCCTTTGGGGACCTTCAGGGAGATGCCATGAAGCACGCGCACCGGGCCGTACCCGGCTTCCAAGCCTTCAATTTCCAGCATGCTGCGCTTCCTCCCCGCCGCCCAAATAGGCCTTGATCACCGCCGCATCATGGCGCACCTCATGGGGCAAACCAGACGCAATACAGCGTCCGGAATCGAGAACCATGACTTGATCAGATACACTCATCACCACATCCATATGATGCTCGATGAGGATCAATGCCAACCCTTGCCCCTTGATCTTATGCAATACCGCAATGAGTCGTTCGATTTCCGCCGAAGTCAATCCGGCCGCAGGCTCATCCAGCAAGAGCAGATCCGGATCCAGAGCCAAGGCGCGTGCAATTTCCAGCAAACGTTGTTGTCCATAGGGCAGATGACGGGCTTCTCGGGACGCTTCCCCCGCCAACCCCACAAAGTCCAGGAGGACTCGGGCCCGCGCCCGCGCCGCCTTTTCTTCGCGGACAAACCGGGGCAAATGCAGCAAGGTTTCGGTCATTCCTGAGCGATAGCGATGATTGAGTCCAATCAGTACGTTCTCCAGCACCGTCATATCGCCAAACAGTTGCAAATTTTGAAAAGTTCGAGCCAACCCCCGTAACGCAATCCTCGTCGGGGATTTTCCGGAAATGCGTTGCCCTTTGAAACGCACTTCACCGGACGTGGGAACATAAAGTCCCGTCAAGACATTCATGAGTGTGGATTTCCCTGAACCATTGGGCCCGATCAACCCCAAAATTTGCCCTGGCGCGAGTTCGCAGGAAAGATCATTCAACGCCCGCAATCCTCCAAAACTCATCACCACGTGACTGACCTGCAACAAAGGTCCTGGGGTGGTCTGGGCAACGCTCCTGCGTTCCAACTCCACTGGTTGTACAGCGCCTTCTCCTGAAAGCGGGAAATCCGCCTCGGTGACGGCGGGTTTCCCTTGGCGCAACCAGCCCACAATCCCATTCTGCAAGTAGTACACCACAAATAAAATCAGTGCCCCAAAAATCGTCAGGCGCCAATCGGTCATATCCTGCAAACGATGGGAGCTGATTTCCAAAGCCAACGCGCCGATTCCCGGAATGATCCAGGATTTCCAGTGATTCCACCCCTGTTTCCAACCGCGCCACAGAAATAATCCGAGTACCCCCAGCATCACCCCATGGGCCAACCAGCGAAACAACTGGATATCATCCAGAATATTGGGGAGTAAAACCACGATGGCGGCCCCCAATACGGGCCCCAGACGCGACTTTCTCCCCCCCATGATTAACGCCAAAAGAAAGGTAATGGTCAGTTCAAAGTTGAAACTGTTGGGGGCGATAAACAGTTCATTGAAACTGAACAGACTTCCTGCCAGACCGGCAATGGCGGCACTGACGACAAACGCCAGCACCTTATAACGGTAAACGCTGACTCCCATGCAATCAGCTGCCACAGGACTCCCGTGCAGTGCCTCGAAGGCTCGGCCAAAGCGTGATATCAACAAACGGTGTATCAAAAATCCGGTAAGAAAAAAAATCGCCAAAACAACGTAGTAATATTCGCTCTCTTCAAGGGCATGACCCCACAAGTCCGGTTTCTGCAAACTGATGCCCAAAGGACCATTGGTCAGAAAATCCATTTCATTGATAAGAATCTGGGCAATGGTACCGAACGCGAGCGTCACCATCGCCAGATAGGGTCCTCGCACCCGTAATGCCGGCAAAGCCAATACCCCGCCAAAGAAGGCGGTCACTGCCATGCTGGCAGGCAAGGTGGCCAAAAACGGCCAGGCCGTCTTGGTGCTCAGAATCCCTGCCGTGTATGCCCCAATCCCGAACAAGGCGCCATGGGCCAGAGACACCTCGCCGGTATAGCCCACCACCACATCCAAGCCAAACAACAAAATGGCATAAATGGCGATGAGTACCCCCTGATGAATGTAGTACTCGTTGATCTCACGAGGCAGCAGCGCCAACCCTAATAACGCCATGCCCCACCACAACCATGATCCGCGAAACTTCACCCGTCTTACCCCTTCAAAACTTTTGAACCGCCGCGCGACCAAACAACCCATTGGGCTTCCAGGCCAGAATCAGCAGCAACAAGATCAGCCCCGGCACATCCTTGTAACCAGTGGAAAAATAGAAACCCGTGGTGGTTTCAGCGATTCCCAAGATAAGCCCTCCCACCACCGCGCCCATGCCCGAAGTCAAGCCTCCAATAATGGCCACAGCAAAGGCTTTCAACCCCAGGACAGAACCCATGGATGCCCCCGTCAGCGTTATGGGCGCAATCAATACTCCGGCAAACGCGGCAGTCAGGGAAGACAACGCATAGGAAAAGGCAATGACCGCCCGGGTATCGATGCCCATCAACCCAGCGGCACCTCGATCGCTGGAGGTAGCGACCACTGCCTTGCCATACAAGGTCCGACGATTGAATAATTCCATCAACCCCATCAGAAGCAATGCTCCCACCATAACCCCCAGTTCCATGGGCAGAATATTCGCCCCCAAAATATGTACTGGGGTCGTGGGCAGCGGCGACGGAAAAGGAACATCGTCACGCCCCCACACGTTTTCGGCCACATTACGGAAAATAATGCCCAAAGCGATGGTAGACATGATCCAGCCAAATTCGGAATGAATACGCAGGGCCGGACGCACCGCCAGGAACTCCACCACCAATCCCTGCAGAGAACCAATCACCAGGACAACAGGCACCATCAACCAATAATTCAGGTATGGGCCGCCCATGATTTCCCCCGTCAGTGACAATCCGGTCATGGCACCCAGCATCAACGCCTCCCCTTGACCAAAATTAAGGGTCCCCGAGGTGGCGAAAGTGGACTGATAACCAAAGGCGATTACGGCATAAATCATGCCCAAAGCCATGCCACTCAGTACGAGCTGAGTCAAAATATTCATAAATCCGTCTCCCCTTAGAGAACCGCTGACTCAGATGGATTGCTGTCGGAACGCTCTCTCAGCGCTCTCTCTGCGCCCTTTATTTCATGTCTTCTTTATAGGCATACACCACTCGCCCCCCTTTCACCTCGCCCATGACCGTCACCGCAGCATTAATGGCTTCATGGTTATCATGGGTGTAGGGCTTGTCATAGGTGGTGACCACCCCTTCAACTTTTTGGTTCAGATTTTCCAACGCGGCACGAATTTTTGGGCCATCGGTGGAGCCTGCCTGTTTGATGGCCGCCACCAATAGATACAGGGAATCATAACCCTGAGCAGCGGATACCGGGGAAGGAATCCGCCCATTGGCAGGATGGTAGGCATCCTGATAACCCGCAATAAATGCCTTACGCTTTGGGGTATTGCCCTCCTGAATGAAGGTCTGTGGCATGCGCGCGCCTTCTCCGTTGACTCCGGCATTGTCGATGAAATTGGCCATGGAAAGGGTCCAACTGCCTACCATGGGCACTTTCCACCCCAGTTTGGCCATGCCATTAGCCACCTGCGCCAACTCCGGACCGATGCCATAGGTCAAAATCACTTGGGCGCCCGCCTCTTTGGCACGCAGTAACTGTGCCGTCATATCGGTATCCTTGATATTGAACTTTTCTTCAGCCACAGCCTTTAATCCTCGGGCTGCCAACGCCTTTTCCAGATCTTCACGACCCAGTTGTCCATAATTGGTCGAATCCGCCAGAATGGCCACTTTAGTCAGTTTGCGTTTGGCCACCGCTTCTTCAACGATCATGTGAGCCTGAATCTGATCACTGGCAGATACCCGGAAAATATAATTGTCCGGGTATTGTGGCGGAGAAAACTGATGGGTAATCACGGAACCCGTGGCCACATTGTTGAGTACAGGGATTTTGGCCTGCTGAAAAAACCGTTCAGCCGCCAAGGCCACACCCGTATTGATAAACCCCAAATCAGCCACAACTTTTTCCCGTCCAATCAACTCTTGCGCCACCTGAACTCCGCGCTCATTGCGCGCTTCTTCATCCCGTTCCACCAATTCAATCGGGCGACCCAACACCCCGCCCGCTCGGTTGATTTCACCGGCAGCCAGGCGCACACCATCCCGCATCGACAAACCCATGGGCGACGATCCTCCGGTAAAGGGACCCGATACGCCGATACGAATGGGATCCGCAGCCTGAACTGTAGAAACCGCCGTGACCATGCCCAGCAACAATAAAACTCGATTCAATGGTGTGAGTTGCATAATCAGATCTCCTGCCCTATATCCCCATAGTCGAAAAAATCCAGCGAAAGTTTCCGAATACGGGTAAAAAGATGAATGAACATAAGCGCTGGCCCGCCGCTCCCAATCGACGCCACGCGCACCTCGCAGAACATTTTGGCACAATATGGAACATTGCGGTTTTCCCCTACACAACAATATTTCGAGGATTTCCATGCTTTACCGTCTCGGTCTCCACGCTCCCATGATCGCCCCTTCGTCCTTTATCGAGGAAAGTGCCAGCATCATTGGCCAAGTCATCCTTGAAGAAGAATCCAGCATTTGGTGCCAGGCCGTACTGCGCGGTGACAATGAACCCATTCGGGTTGGTCCACGCAGCAATGTGCAAGATGGTGCCCTATTGCATACCGATCCGGGAGCTCCTCTCACCATTGAAGCCGGAGTAAGCGTGGGCCACGGCGCGGTACTTCATGGCTGCACCGTAGGCGCGGGATCGTTGATCGGTATTCGGGCCGTGGTACTGAACCATGCAGTCATTGGTAAGAACTGTTTGATTGGGGCCAACGCATTGATCACCGAAGGCAAACAGATTCCGGATGGCTCCTTGGTCATTGGTAGCCCGGGACGGGTCATTCGTGCCCTAACGGCGGAGGAAATTGCTGGACTCCAAGCCAATGCGGCCGTTTATGTGCGACGTGCCGAAGAATTTCGCCGAACCTGCTTTCCTCTTGACGCACCATCCCCAGAGAACCCGTAATATGACCACCGTCACGACGCAGTTGGTAGATGGGCCGGCCGGTTTGCTGGAAACCGTCTTAACCCTGCCCGACGGCCCCGTCCGCGGACTGGCGCTGGTGGCTCACCCCCACCCCCTCTTCGGCGGAACCTTGGAAAACAAGGTCACACAAACCCTGGCGCGTACCTTCACCAGCCTCGGCTGTGCCGCTTGGCGCATGAATTTTCGTGGTGTCGGCCAAAGCGCCGGAAGTTTTGATCAGGGAATAGGGGAAACCGCAGACTGGCTCGCCGTTTACCAGCATGCCTGCCAAACCCATCCCAACCTGCCGCTGTTTCTGGCGGGGTTTTCCTTTGGGGCCTTTGTCATGACGGAAGTCGCGCGCCAATTGCCTTGCCACCGCCTGGTTCTGGTGGCCCCAGCGATCCATCATTTCCCCGTGGGAGCGGTTCAGAGCCAGAGCATCATCATCCATGGCGAACGGGATACCACGGTCCCCCTGGAAACCGTCATGCGCTGGGCCGAACCCCAGGAACTGCCGATTTTGGTGGTTCCCGGAGCAGATCATTTTTTTCACCAACGCTTGATCCTAATCCGCGACTGGGTTAGTCTCACCTGTCGTTTCTAAGCTTCGAGGATATTTCGTGCTTCTCTTGTCGGTTAAAGCCTTTCACATCATGGCCATGGTCACCTGGTTTGCCGGATTATTCTACCTGCCTCGACTGTTTGTCTATCATGCGCAATGCCCCGATAACGATACCTTGGGACACGAACGCTTCAAAATTATGGAACGTAAACTGTTTTGGGGCATCACCACCCCAGGAGGCATCCTGACCGTAGCTTCGGGACTGTTCATGGCATTCGGACTGGATGACCGTGGCGGGTGGCTGATGCCCAAACTGACGCTGGTTACCCTGCTGGTGGGATATCACGGGTGGTGTGGTATTCTGGTTAAAGCTTTTGCTCAAAACCGCAACTCCCATAGTCATGTGTGGTACCGCTGGTTCAACGAATTTCCCGTGTTGATCCTGATCCCTGTGGTTATCCTCGTGGTATTCAAACCTTTCTGACAGGCCATCACTTTCATGTCTTCTTCCCAAGTGTTTTTCTGTCCCTGTCCCCGTGGCCTCGAAGGGGTTCTGGCCAGCGAACTCACGGCCCTGGGTGCCGATCAGGTTCATAGCCGAGATTCCGGAGTAGCTTTTTGTGGGGATTTCCTCCTTGCCATGCGCATCAATCTGGAAAGCCGCATCGCCAGTCGCCTCCTCTGGCAAGTGGCTACGGGAACCTATGATTCGGAACAAACCCTGTACGAACGTGCCGCCGAACTGCCGTGGAGCGAATGGTTCACGGTGGATGACACCCTCAAAATCGATACCCGTGCCCACCATTCCCCCGTCCGCAGTCTGGACTTCGTCACCCTGCGCATCAAAGATGCCATTTGTGACCATTTCCGCGCCCGTACCGGACAGCGCCCTTCCATTGATACCCAACAACCCGGAGTCCGCGTCCACCTGTTTCTCGATGAGAACCAGTTTACCCTGTCCCTCGACACGTCCGGAGATGCCCTCTTCAAACGTGGCGAACGGGCGGCCTCGGGAGACGCCCCGCTCAAAAAAAATCTGGCTGCGGGATTATTGGCGCTGGCAGAATGGCGCCCCGGAATCCCCTTGCTGGATGCATTTTGCGGATCCGGTACCATTCTTCTGGAAGCAGCGGAACAAAGCCTGCAACGGGCCCCAGGGTTACACCGCTCCTTTGCTTTTGAACGACTGTTGAACTGGCCGGTGGCCCTTCATTGGCCCAAGGTCCAACGGGAAGCCCTGAACCGCGCTCTGCCTCCCGCTCCGCTACCCCTCTGGGGGCGAGACCTGAAAGGGGATTCCCTCGAGCAAACCCGCCTGAATTTTGAGGCCGCAGGCTTGAGCGAATGCGTCACCCTGAAACAAGTGAACATGCTGGAATCCCTGCCCCCGTCTCCCTCCGGCATCCTGCTGAGCAACTTGCCCTACGGTGTGCGCGTAGGAGAACAGGTTGAACTTGCGGAATTCTATCCCTTGCTGGGGAACGTTCTGAAGCAACGCTATACTGGATGGACGGCCTATTTTCTCACGGCAGATTTGCAACTGACCAAATCCCTGCGTCTCAAAGTGACCCGTCGCACCCCTTTGTTCAATGGCGCCCTCGATTGTCGCCTACTGCGCATTCCACTGGTCAGTGGATCCAATCGAACACCGCCCCGTGTCACGGAAGACGCTGTAATATGACGGTCACATGAACGGTGTATAACTGCCGTTCATGAACCTGCAAGCTTACACTGACATTCAACCTGCGGAGGTCGATTTGGGAGCCCATATTCTGGTCGTTGAAGACGAGATGGCCATTCAGGAATTGATATCTCTCAATCTGACGCAAGCCGGACATGAGCCCCTGGTCGCATCCAGCGCCCTCGAAGCCCTGGATAGAATACAAGATCTCCTGCCAGACTTGATTCTAGTGGACTGGATGCTCCCAGGTATGAGCGGATTGGAACTGGTCCGGCGCCTGCGATCCCACCAGCGCACCCAACGCGTCCCCATTATCATGCTGACCGCCCGAGTGGACGAAGCCGACAAGTTGCTGGGACTGGAGTCCGGTGCCGATGATTACATCACCAAACCCTTTTCCATCCGCGAACTGAATGCCCGGATCAAAGCGGTACTGCGCCGCCGTGCTCCTCAGATCACGGAAGACCCCGTGGTTTTCAAAACCCTCTCGCTGGACCCCGCCACCCACCGGGTACACGCCAACGGACAGGAAATCTCTCTGGGACCCACCGAATTCAAATTGCTGCACTTTTTCATGACGCATACGGAACGGGTCTATTCCCGCACCCAGATTCTCGATCATGTCTGGGGAGACCATGTATTCATTGAAGAGCGCACCGTGGATGTTCACATCCGCCGCTTGCGTTCTGCTCTGGAAGCCTCGGGCTGTGACCAACTGCTGCAAACCGTTCGCGGATCCGGTTACCGCATGACTGCATTATTCTAGCAGGAGGCGCTTCCTTCCCCCCCGTCTTCAGGAATGGTACTCTGTCATTCATCGCGGTCCCTGCCAGACCCTTCATGAAATCCTTTCTGACCTATATCCTCGGGGTTCTCTTCACCATTCTGGCCCTGTGCGCCGGAGTCACCCTCTTCGCCGGATGGATGTGGGGGGTGTCGCTGTTCGCCTTCTTCATGACTGCGGTCGCCGCCCGCGATGCCTGGAAATTACAGTCTCTGCACCGCTGGCTACAAAACCAACCTCTTTCTACCACCCACAGCACGGGGCGTACCTGGCAACAAGTCTTTGGGCAATTGCACTCCCTCGAACAACGTTTTGATGAAAACGAAGTCCGTTTGCGTGAAGCGTTGGAGCGCTTTCAACAGGCTTTGGCGCTATTACCCAACGGAATCGTCATACTCGATCAGAATCATCGCATTCTCTGGTGCAACCCCAGCGCCGAACAACACTTTCCCATCCACCTGGAACAGGACCGCGGACAAAGCCTACCCTACCTGATTCGGCAAACCGAGTTTCAGCAATTTCTCGATGCCCCAGCGCCTTCCTCCATGCCCCATGGCACCCTGCACCGCCGCCCGGACAGCGATAAGGTCCTCTCCATGCAACTCGTTCCCTACAGCGACCATGAACGTATGCTGGTCACTCAGGACATTACCCAATGGGAAAGAGATGAGCGGGTAAGACGCGACTTTGTCGCCAATGTTTCCCATGAGTTGCGCACCCCCCTCACGGTCATTGGGGGATTCATCGAAACCATGCAAAACAGCGGCCCCTTGCCACCTGCAACCCAGGAGCGAATTCTGGAAACCATGGCAAATCAAACCCAACGGATGCACCGACTGGTGGAAGAACTGTTGTCCTTATCACGACTGGAAAGCCAGACCGGTCAGGCTTCCATGATCCCGCTGTCGTTGCAAGGGCTTTTGACACAAGTACTCCAAACCGCTCGCCAACTCAGCCAGGGACAACACACCCTCACCACAGTGGGGTCTTTTGACCTAACCGTGCTGGGATGCGAATCGGAATTGCTCAGTGCGTTTGGCAACCTGGTCGCGAATGCCGTGCGCTATACCCCAGCGGGGGGTGAGATTGCGTTGGAATGGCAACAGACGGAATCAAAAGGCATATTTTCCGTACGAGATTCCGGTATTGGGATTGAAGCCGAGCATATTCCTCGCCTCACCGAACGCTTCTACCGGGTAGATCGGGCGCGCTCCAGAGACACGGGAGGCACGGGATTGGGATTGGCCATCGTCAAACAGGTGGCCATGCATCATGATGCCCACCTGGAAATCCAGAGCGAACCGGGGATCGGCAGCACCTTTTCCTTGCATTTCCCTGCGGCACGCCTGCTATCCTCCTGAGCAACCTGCTAAAATGGAAGCGACATCCCTTTGAGATTGCCCCATGCCCAGCCACGACATTCAAATCATTAACAAGTTGGGCCTGCACGCCCGCGCTTCCGCCAAACTCACCCAAATCGCCTCAGCCTATCCCTGCGATGTATTCATCTCCCGCAATGGCCGAAAGGTCAATGCCAAGAGCATTATGGGAGTGATGATGCTGGCGGCCGGACGCGGTTCCTGGGTCACTCTGGACGCCTCTGGAGAACAAGAAAGCGCTGCTTTAGAAGCGTTGATCACGTTGATCAACAACCGCTTCGACGAGGGCGAATAACATGAGCTTTGCCCTCCATGGCATTGCTGTGGCCCATGGCATTGCCATCGGCCGAGCCCACCTGTTTTCCCAAACCAGTCTCGAAGTGACCCACTATGTGGTTCTGCCGGAACAACGGGCAGCCGAGATACAGCGTTTTGACGAAGCCCTGCATCATGTCACCCATGAACTCAAAGGACTGGAACAGCAGATCCCCCCTGGAGCACCGCCGGAAATGGCGGCTTTCCTGCAGTTGCACCGCATGATCCTGAAGGACGATACCCTGGCACGCATGCCCAAACAGCGCATTCAGGATCAGGGCTGTAACGCCGAATGGGCATTAAAGCAACAAGTAGACAGCCTGATCGCCCAGTTCGAGCAAATGGAGGATCCCTATTTACGCCAGCGGCGCGATGACATCTGGCAAGTCGGGGAACGACTGCTCAAGGTCCTGATGGGACAACCTGCCCCCAACCTCCCCCCCCATGGCGAGGCCGCTGACAGTATTCTGGTCGCCCACGACATCAGTCCGGCGGATATGGTGCTATTCAAACAGCATCCCTTTCAGTCGTTTATTACGGACATGGGTGGAGCCACCTCCCATACATCGATTTTGGCTCGCAGTTTGGGAATCCCCTCGGTAGTTGCCCTGCATCATGCGTGGAAGATGATCCGTGAAGGCGAAATTCTGATCGTCGATGGCATGGCGGGAGTCGTGATCGTCAACCCAGACTCACAGATTCTGGCGGAATACCGCCTGCGTCAGGAGCTCTGGCATCTGGAACGACAGAAGCTGAAACGCCTGCGCTCCACCCGCGCGACCACCCTTGATGGTACCCCCATCGAACTGTTAGCCAATATTGAAATGCCCGAGGATATGGACGCTGTCAAGAAAAGCGGGGCGCGCGGTATCGGCCTGTTCCGTACCGAATTTCTATTCATGAATCGCCACGATCTTCCCGGTGAAGAAGAACAGTTCCATGCTTACCGGCAGGTGGCTGAAGCCATGCGCGGACTGCCCGTGACCATCCGCACCCTGGATATTGGCGCCGACAAGCCTGTAGAACCCAGCGGCATTGCCTCAACCCTGAACCCAGCCCTGGGATTGCGCGCCATCCGCTACTGCCTGGCCGAACCCCAGTTGTTTTCCACCCAGATTCGCGCCATTTTGAGAGCTTCTCATTTCGGCCAGGTACAGCTGCTGATTCCCATGCTGTCGAGCCGTCACGAACTGCTGCAAACTCTTGATCTGGTAGAACAAGCCAAGGTTGACCTGCGTGCCGAAGGCATCCCCTTCAACGACAGGCTCCCTCTGGGAGGAATGGTAGAAGTCCCAGCAGCGGCCCTGGCTTTACCCCTGTTCCTCGATAAGCTGGATTTCTTCTCCATCGGCACCAATGATCTGATTCAGTACACCCTAGCCATCGATCGCACCGATGATGCCGTGGCTCACCTCTTTGATCCGTTACATCCTGCCGTGTTGTTGCTTATCTCACACACCATCCGCACCGCCCACAAGGCCGGCAAACCCATTGCCGTCTGTGGGGAAATGGCGGGGAACTCAGCCATGACGAGATTGCTCCTGGGGTTTGGCTTACGCGAATTCTCCATGCACCCTGCCCATCTCCCGGAAGTTAAGCAAGCCATCCTGAAAACCAGCTTGGCCGACTTGCAAGCCCCCATCAAGCGCATTCTCGCCACCTACGACCCCACCAAACTGGAAGAAAGCGTCACTCGTCTCAACGCATAGCGCCTCCCCCCTTCACTGGGTTCCCACCACCACCAGCGCTGTGGTCGCCACCGCCGAATTCTGCGCCTGCAATTGCGCTGTCGTGGGCCCAACACTGCTTGCCGTCGTGCCACTACTGCTGCTCCCGCCACCGCAGGATACCACCAGCAGGGTTGCCGCCAGGGACCCCCATCTCATGAATTTTTTCATGTCACACTCCTCACCAACAAATTTCAGGCCAATACCTCAATGGGCTCCACAACCTGCCATCCTGTCACCCCCTAGAACTGGCACACCCCGCCGCCACTGCCATCCTGTACCTGTACCAGCAGGGTATTGCCCCCATTGACCGGTATGACCAGCAATACGGGTCCCGCTCCGGGTGCTGCCGTCCCGTTCTTGGCGGTCATGGTCAGCACCATTTGCACTGCCCCCGGAACCGTGGCTGTTCCCTTCTGCGGCGCAACCGTGAATGTTCCCGAGGTGACCAGCGTTGAATCTGTCGTCGTAGGAGCGGGGCTGGCACTGGTATAACTTCGATCCACCTCGGCCACACTGAAGGTTCCCGAACTCCCCGCAAAAGTGAACTGACCCATCAACCCCAAGATAAACGGACCCACCGTTGTTGCTGAACTCGCATGCACAGCTTGGTTATAATCCACCACACTCTCCCCTGCGGCCAAAATCATATTGATCTCGAAGCCACAGGTTCCCGAAGTCGGCATGGAGGCGCTGGGTGCCAGAGGCGTCTGAATCACGCCGGCGGGCGCTGACGCCGCCAGGGCCGACCCACAGAACGCTATGCCCAGCACCAGAGCCAATACCCTGCGCCCAACCCCCGTTTCATTCCATTTCCCCATTTTTTTCATCATTTTTCTCCTCACAAATCCATTGCTCGTGGTCAATCTGGCCATCCGTTCAAAACTGGCAAACGCCGCCGCCATTGCCACCCGTCTGGTTCTGGATCAAGAGCGTCTTGCCCCCATTGACCGGCATCACCAACAAATTGGTCGTCGTATTGTTCGGCGGCACAGCAGCGGTTCCAGACGAACCGGCTGCCATATACCCGGTAGTGGTCAGAACCAGCGGATAGGTCCCTGTGGGGTTATAGGTCAGAGGCGTTCCTGGCGCCATCGTGCCGCTGATGATCGTTACCGTATCGGTTGGAGCTGGATTTGTTCCGGGTGTACTATACTGGCGCGTCAGACGGGACAGGGTCCAGGTATTGTGGGTGAAATCCAGCACCCCCATAATCGACAGGTCAAAGCCAGAACCCGTCGTGGTCCCAGCTATAGCCAACTGCTGCAGAACCGCATTATCTCCAGCGGCCAACACCCGATTCACCTGAATGCCACAACTGCCCGAGGTAGGCAGGGCCGTGGCATTGGCCGAGGGCACCCCGGCGACTTGAAGTACGCATACGCCCAACGCCACGGTCATCCACCGTGCCATGGATCCCCGACGCTTCCCCTGTTCTTTAGTATTTATCATCATTGACCTCCACAATCAGTCGAATGCAACCGCAAGAAACCATCCCCTGTGTGCCTGTATTACCATGCCCAGCACTTGACTGAAGCATAGCAATTTCAGATACCGTATCCAACTCCCAAATGGGATAGAAAGCCCCGATTTTTAAATGCGGAAGATAATGCTTGGAGGAAAGCGCAGAGAATGACGGAATTTCCCGACGTAAAGCCCATGTCCCTAAGACCTGTTCGGGCAAGTCCGGTTTGTGGTCACACAGAGAGAAAATTGATCGGCATGACGCCGTATCGTTGGCGGTAGGCTTGTAACCGCTGGAGTGTTGCGGCTTGCGATGAATCCTGGGCCAAGTGGGCCACCAAATGATCGAGGGTGGCCACACTGCATACAGGAAGACCCCATTGCCGTGTCACTTCCTGAGTAGCAGAGAGTTCCGTCTGACCTCGTTCCATCCGGTCCAACGCGATGACTACTCCTGCAGGAATGGCCTGAACCTGTGTCAGCAAGGCCACGGATTCGCGCACTGAGGTCCCGGCTGAAATCACATCATCGATGATGAGCACCCGTTGTCCTGCAGGGTCGGCACCCACCAGCACGCCCCCTTCACCATGGTCTTTGGCCTCCTTACGATTGTAGGCAAAGGGCACATCCCGCCCCCGTCGCGCCAGCGTCATGGCGATTCCTGCCACCAGGGGAATGCCCTTGTAGGCTGGGCCAAACAGCAGATCAAAAGATGGGGCCTGAGCCAGAATGGCCGCGGCATAAAACTCACAGAGGGCTTCCAAAGCAGCGCCCGTATTGAACAGCCCTGCATTGAAAAAATACGGGGACAACCGCCCCGCCTTGGTCTTGAACTCGCCAAAGCGAATCACTTGCCGTTCCACCGCAAAGGCTACAAATCGTTGCGCAAAATCACTCATTTTTCATCTCTCTCGGGTCACACACCAACCCACTGAATTAAACAATAACGTTCGTCTCGATCGCTGGGGGTTCCAAGCCGCGAATAGACCCACGGAGGAACCAGAGTAACCATAGCCCTGGCAAAGCCATTAGCGTCGCCACCAGAAAATATACTTCCCAGCCAGCCCGTTGCGCCAGCATCCCGGCAAACGGACCGATCAACACACGCCCCAATGCCGCCAACGCCGAGAGCAGAGCAAACTGGCTGGCGCTATAACGCGCGCTGCAAAGGCTCATCAGCAATGCTGCAAAAGCGCTGGTGCCCATGCCACTGGTAAAGTTCTCCAGAAACACCGCACCCACCATGCCGTAGAAATGATGCCCCCAAGCCGCCAATCCTATAAAGGACAACGTTGCCAAACCCTGAATCCAGGCAAAACGCCAGAGGCTGCGAAACAATCCCCAGCGCAACATGAGCGCCCCTCCGACAAAACTTCCGGCAATGGTAGCCCCTAATCCGACCCCTTTATTTACCATACCCACCTGCACCAGATCAAACCCCAGTCCACGCAACAGGAAAACGCTGGACAGCGCAAAGGCCAAGGCATCCCCCAATTTATACAACACCACCAGGGCCAGCAACGGTAAGGCTCCTGAACGCAGAAAAAAATCGCGCCACGGCCCCGTAAAGGTTTCCTGCCAGGAATGGCCCTGCACAGACGACGGGCGCTCGGGTTCCTCACCCCATAAGGTACCCACAATCCCGACCCCCATGGCCAATGCCATGACATCATAAGTCGTCACCCACCCCCAGGCAGCAGCCATGCCCAAGGCCACAGCGCCGGCGCAGAGCATAGCCAGTCGATAGCCCAGCATGGCACTGCTGGCCCCCAAGCCGCGTACTGCAGGGGCTAATAGGTCGGTGCGATAGGCATCTATCACGATGTCCTGCGTCGCCGAAGCACAGGCCAGCAGCAGCGCCCAAAAGGCGATGGACTCACTCGGACGGGCGCTATCGGCATGCCCCAGCATCCAGATCAATAACAGGGTCACCCCCTGAGTCACCAGCATCCAACCACGGCGGCGGCCCAAAAAAGGCCAGCTCCAGCGATCCAGCACGGGAGCCCAAAGAAACTTCAAGGTATAGGGCAACCCTGCCAGAGTAATCCAGCCGATCTGGTCCAAGGCCACTCCGGCAGTCGTCATGCGCGCTTGTAAGGTGGCACCGCTCAGGGACAAGGGCAATCCGGAAGAAAATCCCAGCAGCAAAACCACGACCAATGCGCGAAAATTATCCCTAGTCAGCCCCCCGCGCCCCGTCACACACTCCCCCCTAGTCGCCTATTCCTCATACTGCGGAACGTATGCGGTAATAAGCCAGACTCCCCAACAGATTGGGGAGGGTGTGGACCACACGCCCCGCCGGATTCATCACCCGCCGTTCTATCACCTGAACACCCATGCGGGCACACAGTGCCTCAAAATCCTGCAGCGTACAGAGGTGCACATTGGGGGTGTCATACCACTCGTAAGGCATGTCTGGCGACTTGGGCATCATCCCGTTCAACACCTGCCAGCGGTGTTTCCAGTACCCAAAATTGGGGAAAGTGACAATGCCTTCCCGCCCCACACGCAACATTTCACGTAAAATTTCTTCCGTGTTACGCATTGCCTGCAACGTCTGTGACAAGATCACCGTGTCAAAAGACCCAGCTGCAAACCCCGACAAACCAGACTCCAGATTCACTTGAAGCACCTGAATCCCCTGACGCAGGGCCGCCACCACCCGCTCGGGCACAATCTCTATGCCATAGCCCGTTGCTCTCCGGGTACGCTGCAAATGGGCCAGGAGCTGACCATCACCACAACCCAGATCCAGCACCCGGCTTTCCAGGCGAATACCTTGGGCAATCAATTCATGATCAGCACGGATCATGGGGCGCACTCCTGGGCAACGCGCTCCAGATAGGCACTCATCACGGAAAAATAATCATGGTTTTCCATCAAGAACGCATCATGTCCTTGATTGGACTCGATTTCCGCATAGCTCACCGGCACCCGATTGGCCAGCAACCCTTGAACGATTTCCTGCGAGCGGGCCGGCGAAAACCGCCAGTCCGTGGTGAACGACAGCACCAGATACTGGGCGGTGACTCCGGCCAAAGCCGCTGCCAGATTTCCTCCCGTTTGGCGTGCCGGATCGAAGTAATCCAGGGCTTTAGTCATGATCAGGTAAGTGTTGGCATCAAAGCGTTCAGAAAACTTCTTCCCCTGATAACGCAGGTAGGATTCGATTTCAAATTCCACCTCCAGAGAAAAGTGTGGCGCCCCCCCCAGCAATTCCCGACCAAACTTTGCCATCATGGCATCGTCGCTGAGATAGGTGATATGGCCCAGCATACGCGCCAGTCGCAGACCACGCTCAGGAACCACACCATGGGCATAAAAATCGCCCCCATGAAAATCCGGGTCCGTAGTGATGGCCTGACGCGCCACCTCATTAAAGCCGATGTTCTGGGCAGACAGACTGGGCGCAGCGGCAATCACCAAGGCATGGCGCAAGCGATGGGGGTAACTTATGCTCCACTGCAATGCCTGCATGCCACCAAGACTTCCTCCCATCACCGCAGCAAAACAGTCGATCCCCAAGTGGTCTGCCAAACGCGCCTGGGTTTTCACCCAGTCTTCCACCGTGACAAAGGGAAAGTGTGAACCATAGGGCCGACCCGTGGCCGGATTCACGCTGGAGGGGCCGGTAGATCCATGACAGCCGCCCAGATTGTTGACGCCCACCACAAAAAACCGCTCGGTATCCAGCGGTTTTCCCGGCCCCACCATGTTATCCCACCACCCCACGGCACGCGGGTCTTCCGCATAATGACCGGCCACATGATGGCTGCCTGAAAGCGCATGACAGATCAGAATGGCGTTGCTTTTATGGGCATTGAGCGTGCCATAGGTTTCATATACCAGTTGATAGTCATGCAACATCACTCCGGAAGCCAGGGTCAGGGGCTCGGCGAAACGAACCACCTGGGGAAATACGGTTCCCACGGACCGCGTTTCTTTATCCTCTGTCGTCACAACGACTCCTCAGACCGCCGCCAGCTTGCGCCGCAACAGTTCATTCAACTGGGCAGGATTGGCACGCCCACCGGTGGCCTTCATGGCCCGACCGACAAAAAACCCAAAAACCTTTTCTTTGCCCCCGCGAAATTCAGCCACCTGCTCGGGATGTTGGACCATCAACTCGTCGATGACTCCTTCAAGCGCCGCCAGATCAGACATTTGCGACAACCCCTGCGCGGCGATAATAGCATCGGCCACCCCCCCTTCGCGCCAGAGAATATCAAACACTTCCTTGGCCAACTTGCCGGACAGGGTTCCATCCTGCACACGCGCCAATAAACCCGCCAATTGACTTGAAGATACTGGACTGACGGCCACTTCCAACCCTTCCCGTTTCAAAGCCGCAGCCAGTTCCCCAGTGACCCAATTGGCACACAGTTTGGGATCGACCGCCCCTTCTTTCAGCAGAGCCAGATAGTACTCAGCCCACGCCCGTGAGGCGGTTAACAGTCCGGCATCGTAAGCAGACAAACCTAGGGTGTGTTGCAAGCGTTGGGACAACGCTTCCGGCAATTCCGGCAACGCCGCCCGCTCGCTCTCTATCCAGGACGCATCCACGCAGAGCGGCAACAGGTCGGGATCAGGAAAATAGCGATAATCCTGGGCATCTTCCTTGGAACGCATGGAACGGGTCTCATCCCGATCGGGATCGTACAGACGGGTTTCCTGAATCACCCGCCCCCCCCCTTCCAGCAATTCGACCTGACGGGCGAACTCAAATTGAATCGCCCGTTCAAGAAAACGAAACGAATTGAGGTTCTTGATCTCACAGCGCGTGCCCAGAGCGGTCTGCCCCTGGGGACGCACGGACACATTGGCATCACAGCGAAATGACCCTTCCTGCATATTGCCGTCGCAAATCCCGATCCAGGTCACCAACCGATGAAGCATCCGGGCATACGCCACCGCTTCCGCCGCACTGCGCATCACCGGTTCGGTGACAATTTCCAGCAATGGGGTCCCTGCCCGGTTGAGGTCAATACCAGAACGACCATGAAAATCTTCATGCAGCGATTTCCCTGCATCTTCTTCCAGATGGGCGCGGGTCAATTGCACCGAGTGGCGCACGCCCTCCACCTCGATCTCCAGTGCCCCCCCCTGAACGATGGGCAACTCAAACTGGCTGATCTGGTAGCCCTTGGGCAAATCCGGATAGAAATAATTCTTGCGAGCAAACCAGGACCGTGGCGCAATATTCGCGCCCACGGCCAAACCAAAACGAATGGCACAGGCTACGGCTTGCCGGTTAGGCACCGGCAGCACTCCTGGCAACGCCAGATCTACTTCATTGGCCTGCTGGTTGGGAGGCGCTCCGAAGGCCGTCGCCGAGCCGGAAAACATTTTTGACACGGTTGCCAACTGTACATGGGTTTCCAGCCCAATCACCATTTCCCAATTCATACCCTTTCTCCTGCCGCAGCGTATACCGGAACTCGGCGATGCCAGTCTGTGACCTGCTGATAACGGTGCGCCACCGCCAACAATCGTGCTTCTCCAAAATGAGGGCCAATCAATTGCAATCCCAACGGCAGGCCTTGGGCCCCAAAACCCGCAGGAATGGACATGGCTGGCAACCCAGCCAGATTGACGCCAATGGTAAAAATATCCGACAGATACATCTGCACCGGATCTTCAGTTTTGGCTCCAAAAGGAAAAGCGGGGGTCGGGGTCGTGGGCCCCATGATGACATCACACTGCTCAAATGCCTGGAGAAAATCCTGCTGTATCAAGCGCCGTACTCGCTGAGCCTGAAGGTAGTAAGCATCATAGTAACCTTGGGATAATACATAGGCCCCCGTGAGAATACGACGCTTGACCTCAGCGCCAAAGCCCTCGGCCCGACTGCGCCCGATCATCTCCTGCAAATCCCCATACTGCTGTGCACGCCAACCATAACGCACGCCATCATAGCGAGACAGATTGCTCGATGCCTCAGCCGGAGCCAACACGTAGTACACCGGCACGGACAAATCGCTGTGAGGCAGATCGATGTCCACCCGTACGGCCCCCAAGCGTTCGTACTCGCGCAGCGCCTCCTCCATGGCCTGGGCGACATCCGCATCGACCCCAGAACCAAAATATTGACGGGGCAAACCGATCCGCAACCCCGTGAGGGGGCGCTCGAAATCCTGAAAGAAATCTTCCTCTGGACGCGCCACGGAAGTCGCATCGCGTTCGTCGTAATCGGCCATGATGCCCAAACCCCAGGCCAGATCGGCGGCACTGGGAGCCATCAGCCCCCCCTGATCGAGGCTGGAGGCATAGGCGATCATCCCGTAACGAGAAACTCTCCCATAAGTCGGTTTGATCCCGCTCACCCCGCACAGCGCTGCGGGCTGGCGAATGGATCCTCCCGTATCCGAGGCCGTCGCCAGTGGGGCCAGCCGTGCCGCCACTGCTGCTGCCGACCCCCCAGAACTGCCCCCGGGAACATGATCAAGACTCCAAGGATTGCGCACCTTGCCGTAAAACGAGGTCTCGTTACTTGACCCCATGGCAAATTCATCCATATTGGTCTTACCCAAAATCACGCCACCCGCTTCATTGAAGCGGGTGATCACGTGGGCATCGTAGGGCGCCACAAAATTGGACAACATGCGTGAACCACACGTGGTAAGCCACCCTGCCGTACAAAAAATATCCTTGTGCGCCACCGGAATCCCTGTCAGCGGACCCCCTTCTGCCCGCGCCAGACGTTGGTCTGCAGCCCGCGCCTGAATCAGACTGCGCTCCGGATCGAGGGTGATGAAGCAGCCCAAAGTCTCATTCTGATGATGCGCTCGCTCCAAGTAGGCCTGAGTCAATTCCACACTGGAAAATTCCCGTGAACGCAGGCCGTCGGCAAGCTCACGCAATGAAGTACGATCAAGATTCATGACATTCCTTATTCGATGACTTTGGGGACCAGATAGAGCCCTTTTTCCACTTCTGGCGCCAGTGACTGAAACAACTCCCGCTGGTTCTTGGCGGTGACTTCGTCGGCACGCAAGCGCACAGGCATGTCAAAAGCCTGGGCCAAGGGTTCCACCCCATGAGTATCCACGGCCTGAAGCTGATCGATCAACCCCAGAATGCTGTCAAATTGTTGCGGCAAAACGGCCAATTCCTGTTCTGTCAATTGAATACAGGCCAAGCGCGCCAATTGATGTAATGATGTTTCGTTTAAAGGGTCTGACAAGACGCCTCCCATGCGTGGTAAGGAATGGTGTAATCGCGTATCATGGAGGGTTTTAAAGCTGGCCATCCAAGGACGCATATGTTCGAATTTCTGCGCGGTTATTTCTCCACCGACCTCGCCATCGACCTGGGTACCGCCAATACCCTGATCTACTCTCGTGGCAAAGGCATTGTACTCAACGAACCGTCTGTCGTGGCCATCCGCCATGATCGCGAAAACCATGGCAAAAAGACCATTCAGGCGGTGGGGCTGGCAGCAAAAGCCATGCTCGGGCGCACACCGGGCAACATTACCGCCATCCGCCCCATGAAAGATGGCGTGATCGCTGATTTTACCATCACCGAGCAGATGCTCAAATACTTTATCCGTCAGGTCCACGAATCACGCCTGTTGTCCCCCAGTCCACGCATCATCATTTGCGTTCCCTGCGGCTCCACTCAGGTGGAACGCCGCGCCATTCGCGAATCCGCATTGGGGGCCGGAGCACGTCAGGTTTTTCTCATCGAGGAACCCGTGGCGGCAGCCATCGGCGCTAACCTGCCCGTAGCCGAAGCTACCGGTTCCATGGTGGTGGATATCGGCGGGGGGACCACTGAGGTGGGCGTGATGTCCTTGGGAGGACTGGTCTATGCCGCATCGGTCCGTACCGGCGGCGATAAGTTTGATGAAGCCATCATCAACTATATTCGCCGTAACTACGGCATGCTCATCGGCGAAACCACGGCCGAGCAAATCAAAAAGGAAATCGGCTCGGCATTTCCCGGGTCAGAAGTGCGAGAAATCGAGGTCAAGGGACGCAATCTGTCCGAGGGCGTCCCGCGCACGTTCACCATTTCCAGCAATGAAATTCTCGAAGCACTCACCGACCCCCTCAATTCCATCATCGGTACGGTCCATTCCGTATTGGAACAAACCCCTCCCGAACTGGGGGCCGACATTGCCGAGCGCGGGATGGTGTTGACGGGCGGCGGTGCCCTGTTGCGCGACCTCGATCGCTTGCTGATGGAGGAAACAGGACTCCCGGTTCTGGTGGCCGAGGATCCCCTCACCTGTGTCGTGCGTGGCTGTGGTCGTGCACTTGAAGATATCGACAAACTGGGGATGGTCTTTACTTCAGATTGATGCCCCCCCGAAGACAGAGAATGGCATGTCGCCACTAGAAACCCGCCCCCTCGATCTGTTTTCCCGAAGTGCATCACCATGGTTTCGGGGGATGGTTTATGCCCTGCTGGCCTTGGCCTGTATCGCCACCGACGCGCACTTTCATCGCCTGGAAATGCTGCGCCAAGCCCTAGAAGTCATGACGGTACCCATCCAGGAAGCTGCGGAAATCCCCTCCTTGACCAAGCAAGTCATGGAACGACATTTTGATTCCCTCAGTCGATTGCAGGAAGAAAATACTACGCTGCGCCGACAACTTCTGTTACAAACCGGCCAGGCACAACAAGCGACCCTTCTACTGCGCGATCTGAATCAAATGCGCGGCCTGCTTCAATTGCAGAGCAGCCCCCTTTTCCCCGCGCGGGTCAGCGCCATCATCAGCAGCGCACGCAACCCCTTCGTGCAGAAACTGCTGCTCGAGGGCGGAGAAAGCCAGCAGATCCATCTGGGCTCTCCGGTGCTGACGGAGCAGGGGTTGCTGGGGCAAATCACGCGGGTCTATCCCCTTTACAGCGAAGTCACCTTGGTCAGCAACCGCAACCTGACCATTCCCGTCGAAATCGAGCGCACAGCTTTGCGCACCCTGGCCGTAGGCAGCGGGCACCAGGGCGAAATGACGTTACCTTACGTTCCCTCTGGATCCGACGTGCGTCCAGGAGACTTTCTGCTCACTTCTGGCATCGATGGACTGTACCCCCGTGGCCTTACCGTAGCCACCGTCACCCAGGTGAATCGTAGCAAATCCTCAGCCTTTGCCGACATCACGGCCCGGTTGAACGCAGGAGTGGACTCTGCCCCCTTTGTCCTGGTTATGACACCGTCACCGGCAGCCCCGCTCATGGAAGAATCCCCAGCAGAAACCGGCAGCTCACACCCTGTACCGACCCATAAAAAACCCTGACATGGATCCCATTGCCCCCAATCAGGCTGGTCCGGCGCTGCGTGCGCCCCATTCACTACGCTGGATTTTATTCAGCTTTACCCTGAGCCTGGTATTCCTATTTTTCCCCTGGCACGGAACTGGACTGCTTCTCCGCCCTGATGTCACGGCCTTACTGGTGGTCTACTGGGGCGTTTTTGAACCCGTGCTCGTCGGCAATGGGACGATCTTTGTTCTTGGCCTATTGAGCGATACGGCCTCCAGTCATGTACTGGGAGTTCATGCCCTGAGCTATTCCCTGCTATTCACCCTGGTTCAATACTATCGCCCGCGCATTCTGTCCTTTTACCGCCTCAACCAGATGCTCCATGTGCTCATGCTTCTGATGGTCACACAGTTGACGGATGGAGTCGTTGAATGGGTTCTGGGCTATGCTTGGCCCGATTGGATCTGGTGGTTGCAACCCGCTATCGGCGCCTTGGGTTGGCTCTTTCTGCCCTCTCTTCTGGAACGATCTCCCCGTTCGGGGGATACCCCAAAGAGTTTGTGACATGACCGCCCCCCTCCGCAACCCCCATCAGGACCGCTGGAATTTTCGGCTGCGACTGCGCTTGATGTGGTGGGTGGTTGTGGTACTGACGGTCATCCTGCTTGGGCGTCTCGCCTGGTTGCAAATCGTGGCTCAGCGCTACTACCATACCTTGGCTGAAGCCAACCGCATCTCGTTGGTACCCACCGTTCCCAATCGCGGTTTGATTCTCGACCGCAACGGTGTCCTACTGGCAGAGAATCACTATGATTACGATCTGGAAATCAACCCCAGACTCTGCCCAGAGGTTACCCAAACCATTGACGGACTCACCGCATTGGTCACGATTACCTCATCTGACCGCAAGTTGTTTCAAAAAATGCGCGATGAAACCCACGGACTGGCACCTGTCCCCATTCGGACCCATCTGACGGAGGATGAGGTGGCGCGTTTTTCCGTCAATCGCTATCGTTTCCCCGGAGTAGACATCGAAGCGCGGCTCACACGATTTTACCCTCAGGGGACCCATGCCTCTCATCTGATTGGCTACATTGGCCGCATTAATGAGGATGACCAAGACCGTCTGGAGGATGAAGACCTCAGCGACCAATACCGTGGCACCAATCATATCGGGAAACTGGGTATCGAGGGTCATTATGAACAACTCCTCCACGGCACCCCAGGATTCGAACAGGTGGAAACCGATGCTGCCGGTCATGGGGTTCGGGTTTTGGCGCACACCCCCCCCGTATCTGGCAATGACCTGTACCTGACCATCGATGCCCATCTGCAACAAGTGGCAGAGGACGCCTTCGGCACCAATCGGGGAGCCCTCGTTGCCATCGACCCCACCACCGGAGAAGTCCTGGCCTTTGTCAGCCAACCCGGGTTTGATCCCAACCTGTTTGTCGATGGTATCGATCAAGAGCACTGGAATGATCTCAATACTTCCCCCGATCATCCCCTCAATAACCGCGCCTTGAGAGGCCAATACCCCCCCGGTTCCACGGTCAAACCCTTTATGGCCCTGGCGGCGCTGCAACTGAATATCCGCACCCCCGAGTATACCCTTGCTGATCCTGGTTACTTTGCCTTCCCCGGAAGCACTCATCATTACCGCGACTGGAAAGAAGGGGGGCACGGTATGGTGAACATGGCCCTATCGATCATTCAATCCTGCGATACTTACTACTACAGCCTGGCCAATGAAATGGGGATCGATGCCCTGCATGATTTTTTTATCCAGTTTGGGTTCGGCCAAAAGAGTGGCATTGACCTGGACGGTGAAGCCTCTGGGCTGTACCCCTCCACCGCCTGGAAAAAAAAGAAATACCATCAGGATTGGTACGGAGGAGACACGGTGATCAGCGGTATTGGTCAAGGCTTTGTGCTGGCGACCCCTCTCCAATTGGCCGTGGCCACGGCCACGCTGGCCAATGGAGGACGACGTATGAAACCCCATCTGGTCAAGGCCATTCGCAATACTGAAAATGGCCGGATCGATCCCGTGGCTCCTGAGGTGGTCCAGTCCATCTCGTTTCGCCCCCAGGACCTGGAAACCCTTCGATTGGCCATGGAGGGTGTCATGAAACCCGGAGGTACCGCCAGCCAAGCGGGAGCCGGAGCACCCTATGCCATTGCTGGAAAAACCGGAACGGCTCAAGTGGTGGCGGTTCGTCAGGGAGAAAAATATAATGCTGGGGCGTTGGCTGAACGCAACCGCGATCACGCCCTGTTCATCGCCTACGCCCCCACCGATCATCCGCGCCTGGCCATCGCGGTTCTGGTGGAAAACGGGGGGCATGGTGGCGCCACTGCCGCGCCCATTGCGCGCCAGGTTTTCGATTATTACCTGCTGGGAAAAGTCCCTGCTCCCATCCAACCTACACGGAGCCCCCCTGCCGATGATGTTCCCCTCGATTAAAGCCTGGCGTAAAAGCTGGCTGGCCCCCCTCGACCCCATTCTGCTGAACACCATGACGGTTTTGGTCTTGTTCAGCCTGATTGTGCTCTACAGCGCTTCGGGAGAAGAAATCGGCAAAGTGACCAGCCAATTGCGCAATCTTGCCCTGGCACTGACGGGAATGTGGCTGGTGGCCCGTACCCACCCCCAAACCCTCGAACGCCTGGCCTTTCCCCTTTATGGCATCGCGCTGCTGGCGCTCATCGGCGTCGCACTGTTTGGTGAAGTCAGCCATGGCGCCCGCCGCTGGCTACACCTGGGCCCCGTGCGCCTGCAGCCTTCCGAGTTGATGAAAATTGCTCTGCCCCTAGCCCTTGCCGCCTTTTTTGAAATGCGGGCCCGCACCCTGAATTGGCGTGACTTCGTGATTGCCTCGCTGATGCTCCTGCTGCCCGTGGGACTGGTATTGCGCCAACCCGATCTGGGTACGGCACTGCTGATTGCCAGTTCCGGATTCTATGTGCTGTACTTTGCCGGATTGCCCTGGAAAGTCATGGCTTTTCTGGGAGGCAGTGTGCTGGCCGCCTTGCCGATGATCTGGCCCCTGCTTCATGGTTATCAGAAAAAACGCATTCTGACCTTCATAGACCCCACTCAGGACCCTCTGGGTGCTGGCTACCACACCCTACAAGCCATGATTGCCATCGGATCCGGAGGCGTACTGGGCAAAGGATGGCTGCGCGGCACCCAGTCCCATCTGGATTTTTTACCGGAACATACCACCGATTTCATCTTTGCTGTATTTGGCGAGGAATTCGGTCTCGTGGGAGAACTGGTATTTCTGGGTGCTCTACTTATTCTCATCACTCGTGGTTTCGTGATTGCCAATGAAGGCTCCACGCCTTTTTCCCGACTCATGGCCGGAGCCCTGTCCATGACGCTATTCACTTATACTTTCGTCAATATGGGCATGGTCAGCGGGATTCTTCCCGTAGTCGGCGTACCTCTACCGTTTCTGAGCTATGGTGGCACGTCTCTGGTCACGCTGTTCATCAGCCTGGGTTTTCTGATGAGCGTCCATCACCATCGTAAACTGGTCAAACATTGAACGGAACATCCATGAAAAAATCCCTGGGCTTTCTCATTGTTCTATTTGTTCTGGCCGGTTGTAGCACCACTCCATCACCCGTCACATCCATCCCTGAAAAGCCTGCGCCACAAGGCACTTATCAAACCGATGGTCCGGGGCTACACCCCCCCGCCAATATGGCCGATATCCCCGATGCCATACCCAAATGGGAACCCCTGAACAAATTTGCCAATCGGCCTTACACCGCCATGGGCAAAGTCTATATCCCGGATGTCTCAAACAAACCCTACAAGGTCCAGGGAATAGCTTCCTGGTATGGACGCAAGTTTCACAACCAGAAGACGTCCATTGGCGACATCTATGATATGTATGGCATGACCGCTGCCCATCCCACCTTGCCCATTCCCTGCTATGTCCGTGTCACCAATCTGGCCAATCACAAATCGGTGGTGGTGCGCGTCAATGATCGCGGGCCGTTCAAATCAGATCGGGTGATCGATCTGTCTTATACCGCCGCGTGGAAGTTGGGGTATGTCAATCACGGGACCGCTCTGGTGGAAGTCGAACGCGTCTTCCCCTAAAGACTCAATCCGACCAGGCTGCCTGCGCTTCGGCATGATAGCTGGAGCGTACCAAGGGTCCAGCGGCCACCTGGCGAAAACCCAAGGCACGGGCTTCGTCAGCCAGGGTATCGAAAACCTCCGGAGGCCAGTAGGTTTCCACTGGCAGGTGATGCACCGTGGGTTGCAGATATTGCCCAAGGGTCAGCATATCCACCCCATGGGCGCGCAGATCCTGCAATACCTTACGCACTTCATCCAGGGTTTCTCCCAACCCCAACATCACCCCTGATTTGGTCGCCACCCCAGGGTGCCGGTCTTTGAAGGCCTGCAGCAAAGTCAGGGAATGGGCATAGTCGGCCCCGGGTCGAACTGCCGGGTATAAACGGGGGACGGTTTCGAGGTTATGGTTGAATACCTGGGGCGGCGCCGTGGTCAAGAGATCCAGTGCCAGTTCCAAACGGCCTCTGAAATCCGGCACCAGAATCTCGATGTGGGTGGCGGGCGCAGCGCGGCGAATGGCATCGATACATGCCACAAAATGCGCCGCTCCACCATCACGCAAATCATCCCGGTCTACACTGGTGATCACCACAAAACGCAGCTCCAGGCGTGCAATACTGCGCGCCAGCCGCTCAGGTTCCGCAGGATCCACTGGATCAGGACGACCATGACCCACATCGCAAAAGGGACAACGGCGGGTGCAACGGTCTCCCAATATCATGAAAGTGGCCGTCCCCCCACTGAAACATTCGCCAATATTGGGGCAAGCAGCTTCCTCGCACACCGTATGCAGTTTCTCTTCGCGCAGCAATCGTTTCACCGCATGGTAGCGCGGATCGGTGGGGGTTTTGACACGAATCCAGACGGGTTTGGGCTGGGGCGGGCGGGCCACCACCTTGATGGGGATGCGCGCCGTTTTAAGCGCCCCTTTTTCCTTGACCGTCATGTAGGTCTCTCCTGATCCAGGCTTTCCCTGACCAAACACATCAAACGCGCACTCATGATATCCACCCCCTCCTCACATCCCAGATCACGGGTTCGGGTAACGGTCAATCCCGCAAATCCGCAGGGGTCGATATGGGCGAAAGGCGCCAAGTCCAGGTCCACATTGAGGGCCAACCCGTGATAACTGCACCCTTGACGCACACGCAACCCCAAGGCGGCAATCTTGGACCCGGCCACATACACTCCAGGAGCTCCGGTACGACGTTCGGCACGGACTCCATGCTGCGCCAATAAACCGATCACCGCCGTCTCCAGTCGTTCGACCATGGATTTTATTCCCCAGGGACGACGGCGCAAATCCACCAGACAGTAGATCACCGCCTGGCCTGGGCCATGATAGGTCACCTGTCCACCCCGATCACAGCGGATCACAGGGACGCTGCCGGTTTCCCGCAAATATTCCTGCCGTCCTGCCTGACCCAAGGTATACACCGGCTCGTGTTGCACTGCCCATAGCTCATCCTGGGTCTCGGACTGACGCTGATCCGTGAATGTGCGCATGGCCTGCCAGAGGGGGGCGTAAGGCTGGAACCCAGTAAAGGTTCGCAGCGTCCACGAGGCTTCCTGCACCACCTCATGCTCCGGGAGATCGGGAGTATTCACTCCCTACAGCACCATCACCACTTCTGGGTGGTGAGACAGGGCCTGATACAGACCATCGAGTTGGGCGCGGGAAGTGGCTATGAAGGTACAGGTCACGCTCAGATATTTCCCCCCCTTACTGGCCCGCATTTCCAATGTCTCCGGTTGAAAATCCGGCACATGCTGTAACACCACAGTAAGCATGGAATGGGCAAAGTGGTCGGTACGCAACCCCATCACCTTGAGGGGAAACTCACAGGGAAATTGAAAGAGATCGGCCGTGGATTCGGTCATGGCGTTTTCAAACCCTGGTACAGGGAGAGCACGCGCTGCCCCACGGGACCGGGCTTACCATTTCCCACGGGAACACCATCCAGAATGGTCACGGGTAACATTTCACGGGTGCTGGAAGTTATCCACACCTCCTCGGCGCGACGCAACTCCGCTTCCCCAATGGATCGTTCGGCAAAAGGGATGCCGTGGCGTTGCGCCAACTCCAGCACCAGCGCCAGGGTAATGCCGGGAAGCACCAGATGATTCCGCAATGGCGAGCACAGTACACCATCGATCACCAGTACCACATTGCTGGCGGCTCCCTCGGTGACAAACCCATCGCGAATCAACAGACATTCTACTGCGCCTTCATCCAGAGCCTGCTGGCGCAGCAGCACATTGGCCAGTAGCGCCGTGGTTTTGAGATCGCAACGCAACCAGCGAAAGTCTTCACGGGTAATGGCGGACACGCCTTGTGCCAGCCAGGCGGCTGGTGGCGGTGCCATGGGTTTGGCCATGGCCAGTACAGTGGGGCGAATGCCTTGGGGGAAACCATGATCCCGTGGCGCAACGCCACGAGTCACCTGAATATACAGCGACTGGTCGGAGTCGGGCGCGTCCTTCACCAAACGCAGCAGCAAAGCCGTCCATTCTTCCTCCGAGTGCGGATTGTCCAGCCGAATCCCAGCCAACGATCCGGCCAACCGGTGCAAATGACGCTCCAGAGCCAAAGGATGCCGCTGGTAGACCGGGATGACTTCGTACACCCCGTCACCGAACAAAAACCCCCGATCCAGCACTGGGATACGCGCTTCTTCCAAAGGCATAAACTGCCCATTCAAATATACCTGACTCATTTCAGCATCAACCTCAAACCATCCCATCCACGGGTAAAGGCATTCCCCACGGGAACCCCTTCCAACGCCACCAGATCCGTGGTGTTAATCACATTCCCCCCATAATACACCGTGAGAGTCCCCATTTTTTGCCCGGCGACCACCGGGGCAATCACCGGCTGCAATGTGGTCAGGAGTTCTTTGGCTTCCCCTTCCCGACCCGTGGGGGTAGTGACCCACACATCTCGAGAAAATCCTACCGTAACCGCCGGTTGAGCACCCTTGTACAGAGGAAGTGTACGAGTCTGTACTCCTTTATGGAACAGCAAACGGCTATTGAATGCCTGAAATCCCCAGTTGAGCAATTTCTGGCTTTCCGTAGTACGCGCCAAATCGCTTGCAGTTCCCAGCATCACCGCCAGCAAGCGCCGTTCACCCCGATGGGCAGAGCTGATCAAACAGTACCCTGCCGAATCTGTATGGCCGGTTTTCAGGCCGTCTACTGAAGGATCCATCCACAACAAGCGATTGCGATTGGCCTGAGCAATGCCCCCAAAAACAAACTCTTTCTGGCCATACAGGGGATAGTACTCGGGGAAATCGCGAATCAAGGCACGCGCCAGCAACGCCAGATCCCGCGCCGAACTGTAGTGTTGGGCATCGGGCAAACCCGTAGCATTCACAAAATGGGTGTTGTCCATTCCCAAAGATCGGGCCATTTCATTCATACGCGCCACAAAACCCTCTTCCGTGCCGCCCACTGCCTCAGCCAAAGCGACTCCTGCATCATTTCCCGACTGGATGATCAACCCATGCAACAAATCACCAATGCTGACGGCGTGCCCCGGTTGAATGAACATCCGCGAGCCGGGCATATGCCAGGCGTGCGTCGAGGGAAGGACCATTTTGTCCACGGTCAGCGTGTGATCGCGCAATGCTTTGAAGACCAGATAGGCGGTCATCAACTTCGTCAACGAGGCCGGCTCCACCCGCTGGTCCGGATTCAAGGTTGCCAGGGGTTGATCGCTTTCCACTTCCAACAGGTAATAGGAACGTGCAGCAATAAAGGGTGCCGTCAATGAGGCATCGGCCCAAACCACAGCAGGAAAAAACAGGAGGGACAGAAACAACAAAATAATAGGCATGATGGCCGCAAGGAAATGACAAAGGAAGGATTATACTCTGGTGGGCAACGAAGACCGTGGCCCGACTGACACCAACCTCAGGGAGCGACGACGGAATAGCGACGGGCAATCAATACCGCGTTATTCCCCCCAAAACCAAAAGAATTACTCATGATGACGTCAAGCTGCGGAAGGGAACGAGCGCCTTCCGTCACATAGTCCAGATCGCACGCGGGATCTGCTGTGGTCCAATGGGCGGTAGGAGGAACCGTGCGGCGACGCAGTGCGCCCAATGCCGCCACCATTTCCACCGCCCCGGAAGCTCCCATGAGATGGCCATGCAACGCCTTGGTGGCGCTCACCGGGATCTGCCCAGCGCGCGCTCCAAACACCATCTTGAGCGCCTGGGTTTCTACGGCATCTCCTACCACGGTCCCTGTCCCATGGGCATTGATGGCGTCCACCTGGGACGGAGTCAACCCCGCTTGGCGAAGCGCCTGTTGAATGGCACGGCTCTGGCCTCCCGCATCGGGTTGGGTGATATGTCCCGCATCCGTGGTATTGCCATAGCCGATGATCTCTGCCAGGATGGTGGCTCCCCGCGCCCGCGCCGAAGATTCTTCCTCCAGCACCAGGGCCCCAGCACCCTCCCCCAGAATAAAACCGGAACGATCCTTGGAGAAAGGCCGACAGGAAGTTTCTGGCGCATCCGCCACCGGACGTGCCAAGGTTTGCAATGATTCCCATGCTTTCATGACACCCAAAGTCAGCAGGGCTTCGCTGCCTCCCGCCAGAGCCGTGCTTACCCTCCCCGAACGCACCGCCAGAAAAGCCTCTCCCACAGCGACTGCGGAGGAGGAACAAGCGGAGCTAAAGGTAAAACTGGGACCACGGATTTTGAATTCTATCCCCAACTGCCCTGTGGAACCGTTGGCCATGAATGCCACAATGGTGGTGGGACGGGGGCGCGCTGCGGGATCCAGAAAGGATTCCATGTAGGCCTGCTCCAGGGTGGTCGCCCCGCCCATACCCGTTCCCCAGAACAAACCACAGTCCAAACCGGCTTCACCGGTCAGGTCCAGTCCGGCTTGCTGCAAGGCCTCCCCTCCCGCCAACAGCGCCAACTGGGCCACACGATCGAGGGTCAAACGACGCAATTTGGTGAAACGGGATTCCACTGGGGTCAGTACGGGCGCTGCCAGAGGAGAGTTGAGACGCCCCGCCCACGAGTTTTCTAGTGGTCGCACGCCAGACCGACCGGCTTCCAGGGCCAGCACCAATGCCTCCGCTGTGTCCCCCAGAGGGGTCACAGCCCCTACTCCGGTGACAACCACACGACGGGGAAAATCCGCAGACTGAGCCATGGGATGGATGTCGGCTTCAGAAGAAATTATTTGGAGTCATCCAGGGTAATGCCCTGTTGTTGCACCATGATATCGACTTCTCGGGCGATATCCCCTACGGTTTTGATGGGCACTGGCTCTCCCGTCATTTTTAACTTGAACTTGTCTTCCAGCATGAACATGAATTCCACTGTTGCCAAAGAATCCACACCCAGTTCATCCAACTTGGATTCTGGCTGCACCTGCTCTGCTGTCAAACCAAACTCTTCCACCAGCATTTTTTGTATGATGGGTAATGAACTCATGTTTCCGCTAGCTCACCAACCGCAGCTTTGGGCGCTTTTTCAGTTCGGTTTTTTCCGACTGCTGCGCTATGAAAGCTAGAGTTTCCTGAGCCACACGCTCCTTTTCAAAATCCATGGTAATAATGTGATAACAATTTTCGAGAAGAACTTTGCGCACTTGGGCAGATGATAACCCTTGTGCAATCCACTCCGCATTTTTAGGACTGGCCAAATCATCTTCTACAGCATGCATTATAAGGGTAGGAGCGACAATTTTGTGTAAGTTTCGACGTACGGCTTTCATCAGCTTTTCAGTTTCAAATACTCCCTTAAGGGGAGAACGTGAGGAACCGATGGCGGAAGTGCCCCGCTTTTCCATCTGCGTCGCCACCCACTGGCGAATCCGCTCATCCTTCAAACCATAAGGAGAACGCTCAGGCAACGACATAAAATAGCGTGCCGGCGTGTAGTATCCGAGATATTTAAGCCAGCGCATACGCGTCACATTCCAGCCATCATAACGCAATGGTGCCGAGTACAAACACAGAGCATGCAGCTCGAAGCCGCGCCGCGCCGCCAGTTGCATGGCCAAATCAGCGCCGATACACAATCCAGCCACACTGACTTTGTCATGTTCCCGGCGCAACAGATCGAACTGGATCTCCACTTGATCGAGCCAATTTTCCCAACCTGTCGTATCGCTCGGAACGGGCTCATCAAATACGGAATATCCCCGAATATTGGGAATATGGATGGTATACCCCCCCGCTACGCACAGCTTCCGTCCGATGTACTGCAACTGCTGTGGCGTCCCGTACAGCCCATGCAACAACAATACGGCACCACTACCCTTGCCTTCCATGTGAATCGTATCGATGATTACCCCTTCGCCAGAATCACTGAGCCAAACTTACCATCATTATGCCCACCAAATCATTAAAGAAGTCTTACATAAAAAAACATTCTTGAACATGGGAAAGTTGACCATCTAGACATTAAAACGAAAATGCATGACATCCCCATCGCGCACACGATATTCTTTTCCTTCCAGACGCATTTTCCCCGCTTCCTTGGCTCCTGATTCGCCCTGACAGGTAATGAAATCTTCATAGGCAATCACTTCAGCACGGATGAAACCCCGCTCGAAATCATTATGAATCACGGCGGCGGCCCGCGGAGCCGTATCTCCGGCATGAATGGTCCACGCCCGAACTTCCTTGACCCCGGCGGTAAAGTAGGTTTCCAGCCCAAGAAGCCGATAAGCCGCCCGAATCAAGCGATCCAATCCCGCTTCTTCCAGCCCCATATCCGCCAGAAACATGCGTTTGTCCTCAGCCTCCAGATCCACCATTTGCGCTTCCAGTGACGCACAAATGGGGACCACCGGGGCGCCTTCGCGGGCACCCCGCTGCTTTACCTGTTCCAGCAAAGGATTGTTGTCAAACCCCTGATCCAGCACATTAGCCACGTACAACAAAGGTTTGGCGGTCATCAGGCAGAGTGGTTTCAAGGATTCCATCTGATCCTCATCCCAACCTTGAGCGCGTACCGGCGTCCCCTGATTGAGGGCGGCTTCGACTTTGGTCAGGAGGGCCTGCAAGGCCAGCGCCTCCTTATCCCCGGCTCGGGCGGTTTTCTGGGTACGGATCAGCGCCTTTTCCACCGTCAACAAATCCGCCAGTGCCAATTCGGTATCGATGGTGTCAATGTCTTCCAGAGGCGAAACACGACCTGCCACATGGACCACATTGGGGTCTTCAAAACACCGCACCACATGAGCAATGGCATCGGTTTCACGGATATTGGCCAAAAATTGGTTGCCCAACCCTTCTCCTTTAGAAGCCCCCGCCACCAACCCAGCAATGTCGACAAATTCAGTGACCGCGGGCATGACCCGCTCGGGACGAACCACGAGGGCCAAAGCCTGAAGCCGGGGGTCGGGAACTTCCACCACCCCGACATTGGGTTCAATGGTGCAAAACGGATAGTTTTCGGCCGCGATACCGGCGCGTGTCAACGCATTGAACAGGGTAGACTTTCCCACATTGGGAAGCCCCACGATGCCACATTTCAAACTCATGATAGGGATTCCTGGTTGCGGCTGGGAGAAGCGCCGTGTAACTGATTCATGGCCATTTGGGTGTTTCCCTGAAAAATTTGAGGCATCACCTGGAGCGCCCGGAGAATGCCTCGGTCAATATCGATTTGCTCGTCAAGGGTGGGACGATGCAGCACGAAATCAGCCACGGGTTGACGACCTCCGGGGTGACCAATGCCCACCCGCAAACGCCAGAAATCAGGGCTGCCACATTGAGCAATGATGTCCTTGAGCCCATTATGCCCCCCCGATCCCCCACCCTGCTTGAGCCGCACGGTACCGGGGGGAAGATCCAGATCATCATGAACTACCAGCAACTCGCTCACAGCCACCCGGTAATAGCGCAACAAAGCCGCCACAGATCGGCCGCTGAGGTTCATGTAGGTATCCGGGCGCAGCAACCAGATCGCGCCTGCTGTCGCCACACGCCCCGCAAAGCGGGCTTCCTTGTGCAAGGATACCCCTGCTTGTCGCGCCCAGGCTTCGAGCACCCAAACGCCAGCATTATGCCGGGTGTTCTCATACTCAAGCCCGGGATTTCCCAACCCTACCATGACCCGAAGACTCACGCCTGGCACTCCCCGGTCAGTAAAAGATTACTTCTTGGTGGGTTTGGCGGGTTTGGCCGCCTCAGCAGCCGGGGCTTTCTGATTGGCTGCAGGAACATCCGCCACGGCCACGGGGGCGGCATCTTCTTCCGCACGAGCCGCGCGCGGCAATACTGCAGCCACGACGACGGGATTTTCACCCTTGTGCAATGCGGCGAATTCAATGCCGGCAGGGACCTTCAAATAAGCCACATGGTAAGGATGCACCAGAGTCAAATCACGCAAATCCACTTCAATGTATTCAGGCAAATCTTGGGGCAAACACAACACCTCGATTTCCGTCAGGATATGGCTGATGATCGCGCCGGATTGTTTCACTCCCGGTGAAATTTCGCCATTGACAAAATGCAGAGGAACCTTGGTGTGGAGTTTCTTGGTCAGATCCACCCGCTGAAAATCCGCATGCAAGACCAACGCCTTGAAAGGGTGCATTTGCACATCGCGCAACAGGGCTGCGTGAGTTTGAGAATCCATTTTCAGGCTGATCACGGAAGCGTGAAACGCTTCTTGGCGCAGTTTATGAAAGAGTTCGTTATGATCAAACTCGATGGCCACCGCGTCCTGACCTGCTCCATAGAGAATGCCGGGAACCCGACCGGCCCGACGCAGGCGGCGGCTCGCTCCGGTGCCCTGCGCTGTGCGATGCGTAATATTGATTTCCATGATGTTTCCTTGCGTTAAGAATGATTAAAAACCCTGACCGCGACCAGCCAGGGGGCACAACACTATTCCATGAAAAGAGAACTCACCGAGTCCTCGTCGCTGATGCGACGCATGGTTTCCGCCATCAATTCGCCAATACCAATCTGACGAATTTTTCGGCAATTCAACGCGGCTCCCGCCAGAGGAATGGTATCGGTCACCACCACTTCATCGAGATCCGACTGTGCGATCCGCTCTACCGCTGGCCCGGACAACACCGGGTGCGTAATATAGGCCACAACCTTGTCTGCTCCATGCTGCTTTAATGCATGAGCCCCAGCACAGAGGGTGTTAGCGGTATCCACCATATCGTCCAGAATGATACAGGTCCGCCCCGCCACATCACCGATGACATTCATCACCTGTGCCACATTGGGTTTGGGACGGCGTTTGTCGATGATCACGAGGTCGGCTTCCAGCCGCTTGGCCAAAGCCCGAGCACGCACCACGCCCCCCACATCGGGAGAGACTACGGTTAAACCTTGATAACCCGCACGCCAGATGTCTCCCAGCATGAGGGGGGTGGAATACACATTGTCCACGGGGATATCAAAAAACCCTTGAATCTGATCAGAATGCAAATCCATGGTCAGCACCCGGTCCACCCCAGCCCCTTGCAGCATATTGGCCACGACTTTAGCGGAAATGGCAACACGGGCTGAGCGGGGACGACGGTCCTGACGCGCATAACCAAAGTAGGGAATGGCGGCAGTGATACGAGCCGCAGAAGCCCGCTTCAAGGCGTCGCACATCACCATGATTTCCATGAGGTGATCGTTGGTGGGCGCAGAAGTGGACTGAAGAATGAAGCAATCCCTTCCTCGCACATTCTCCAAGATTTCCACCATCACTTCGCCATCGCTGAAGCGACCCACCGTGGCACGACCTACGGGAATATTGAGATAAGATGCTACCTCACTCGCCAAGCGGGGATTGGCGGTGCCAGTAAACACCATCAAATCGGTAGAGGGCATGACACTCCTGATGCGGCTGAACTAGACGGTGGCAGGGGAGGTAGGGATCGAACCTACGAATGCCGGAATCAAAATCCGGTGCCTTACCACTTGGCGACTCCCCTGCAGTGCTACACTTCGTGAAACAACGGATGACATTGTCGTCCGCGCGCCACAAAACCTCGATAGTCTGAAGGCAGCCTGGATTTTACTTGTTGCGCCTCGGCAGCGGTAGAAAACACCAAAAAACAGCAACTGCCCGAGCCACTCATGTGTGCCTCGCCAAATTTTCCCAGCCAGCGCAGCAATCGCGCTACTTCAGGATAGAGGCGTTCCACCACAGGCTGCAAGTCGTTCCCAGTGATCCCTTCAGAAAAGTCCCGTATTTTGACGGGGTTTGAATTTCTTGTCAAATCGGGTGCCGCGAAAACCGCTGCCGTAGACACAAAAACTCCCGGCGATACCACCAAATACCAGCGTTCCGGAACAGTCAGCGGCGTCAGTTCTTCGCCCACCCCGGTGGCCAACGCCGTCTGTCCCCAGACAAAAACCGGTACATCAGCGCCCAGTTTCAGTCCCAATTGCGCCAAACGCCAGGGCTCCCACCGTAGCCCCCACAGGCGATTCAATACCAGAAGGGTGGTTGCCGCATCGGAACTCCCTCCCCCCAACCCGCCACCTACGGGAATGTGCTTATAGAGGCGCAGTTGCGCCCCTTGGGAAACCTGGGCTTCCTGCTGTAACAGGCGTGCTGCCCGGAGACTCAGATCATCCTCTTCCCTCACCCCAATGACGGGCGATTGGCGTCCGATGCTGCCATCCTCGGTGACCATCACATCCAGGGTGTCACCATAATCCAAAAAAGTGAACAACGTCTGCAGGGTATGGTAGCCATCGGCACGGCGCCCCGTTACTCGCAGAAAAAGATTGAGCTTAGCGGGGGCAGGAGCCCCCAACCACTGGCGCTGTGACTGATCACACACTCCGCGAGCCAAAGTCATTCGGCTTCCTGCTGCTGTAACGTCCAGCGATCCACCTTGACACGGATATGGAGATTCTCTCGCTCCAGTCGAATGTTCCCAGGCAACCATTGCCCCCCGATACTACGCCAATCGGCATAGGTCATGACCCATCCCTGTTGGGACAAACGGACAAGATGATTGTCGCCATCGCGCTCCAACTGCGCCGGCAAGGTGGGGTCCGGTTGACCCCGCAACCACCAAGGCAACCCCTGCAAGGGAAGCTCGTAGCCCAATACCGACTGGGTCAAGGCGGCAGGGTCGGTGGCCACGAAACTGCGTTGATCCGCCAATACCAAACGAGATTCAAGGGGAGAACTATCCACCACCGCCACCGTTGTCCCCAAAGGCGACAACAGTTCGACGTGTTGCTCCGTATCCCGCTGCAATTGCCATTCCAGTTTGCCGCTGTCACTCCCCGAGGCCTGCCGAACCACAATGCGCCCCTCTAAACGGTAGCTTTGTACCGCCCCTTTCCCAATCACCAAGTCACTCGCGGGAGGATTCTGCCACGAGGCACAACCCGTTAACGCCCCTACCAGAGCCAAGCGCCACAGCCAATGCCTCATGCCGAACCAACCCTCAATGAAGAAAACGATGAACCGTCGCCAGCAATGCGCTGTTATCAGGGTGCGCCTTAAGATTGGTTTCCCAAATCTGGCGGGCTTCCGCTTCATTTCCTGAAGCCCACAATGCTTCTCCCAAATGGGAAGCAATCTCCGGATCTTGGTCGGCCGCATAAGCCTGTTTTAGGGTGGTCACCGCTGCACCAAAATTTCCCTGACGGTATTGCACCCAACCCAAACTGTCGATGATAAATGGATCCGTCGGGGATAAAGACAAGGCTTTGTGAATCAGGGTGGAAGCCTCGTCCAGACGCACATTGTGCTCTGCCAAGCTGTAGCCCAATGCATTATAGGCATGGGCATAGTCGGGACGAAGGGCAATGACCCGCCGCAGATCCTGCTCCAGCACATCGAGGCGATTCAACTTGTCCGCCACAATGGCCCGTTCATAGAGCAGGTCGGGGGCATCCGGCACAGTCAGTAACGCCTGGTTCAAGGTATCAAAGGCGCCGTTGTAGTCCCCCGCATCGCGCTGAATCTGCTCTTGCGCCAACGTACGCTGTTCCAATCGTTCCGGGGTAGTCGCGGGCAATTTGCTCAAACGATCCAAGGCGTTCTGTACCTGTCCCTGCTGGGCCAGAAGCAAAGCCGCGCGAATTTGCGCCAACGGCCGTTGTTCTGAAGATTCCACGGCTTCGTACCATTGAATGGCACGCTCCGGATGGTGCTGTTCCTCTTCCGCTTGGCCCAAATAAAACCGTACGCGATCAGGGTCGCGATAGTTACCTTTGAGCACCGCCTGAAATTTTTCTTCTGCCGGTGCGTAGTCCATCAATTGCAAATCGAGCAACCCCACGGCCAGCAACAAATCTGGTTGATTGGGATCGGCCTGAAGCAGGGTTTGAAACTGGGTTCTGCCTTCAGCGTATTGTTTGTTCTCCACCAGGGCACGAGCGTATTCCAAGCGCACTTCCCGGTTCTCCGGGTGTTTCTCGACAAACGACTGATACAAACTCAACACCTGGTCGGGGGATTTTTTCTGCAACAAACGCCCTTCCAACACGATTCCGGTCCCCCAGTCGGGCCGCAGTGCCAACGCTTCCCGGACTTCTTTCAATGCTTGCCCGTCATCTCCGGCCTGAGCGGCCACCGACCCCACCAAATAATGGGCTTCGGGCATATCCTGATAGGACTTGGTCAATTGTCGTGCCAACTCCAATGCTGCCGCATGATCAGGCTGCTGGTCCAGCAGTACCGTCAACCCCATAAAATCATCCGCCTCCCCCCCCTTATCTGCCTCGATGAGCTGTGTTAGCAGGGGTAAAGCAGACGGCATGCTCGGTTGGGACATGATCAATGCGCCCAAAGTCTCCCGCGCCGAAGGCGACTGGGGATCCTCTTTCAACCACAAACTCAGGGTACTTTGAGCCGCAGGCAAATCATGGGCATACAAGGCCACTTCCGTCGCCCGACGCGCTACCCTCGGATCTTTGGTGGTTCTCGCCAGATCAACATAGGTTTTGGTGGCCAGGGGTAAATGGCCTCTCTGTACCGCTATTTCCGCCAGCAACAACTGGTAGACCCAACGCGCAGTAAGCTCTTGAGAAGGCAGCCGACTCGGCGGGGCTTCTACAGCAACGGCGGGGACAGGTGCAGCAATTGCCGTGGTGGGAGGAAGGGTCTCGGCCCATACACTGCCCGACACCCAAGACAGAAAGCCAATCACCGCAACTCTTGGTATTCTGGTCCCATTCCCACGCTTCAAAGTTTTCATGCGGCAAATTACCTCAGGATTTGGCGTTCATCAAACGCTGATATTTTTGCTGTAACTCCGCCTTGCTTTCCACATGGTCGGGGTTCATCGGAATACAGTCCACCGGACAGACCTCTCGGCATTGAGGGGTATCGTAATGTCCAACACATTCGGTACATTTGCGCGGATCGATTTCGTACACCTCGGCGCCCTGAGAAATAGCCTCATTGGGACATTCCGGCTCGCAAACATCACAATTGATGCATTCGTCCGTGATCATCAGTGCCATACTTCAATACCCTCCTGGTCTGTCAAAGTTCATTTTTTCCATCAGTCGCCGATGTACGCCCACATTGACAAACTCCCCGACCTCCCCACCCAGGGAAGCTATCTCGCGAATCATGGTGGACGAGATGAAGGCATATTGTTCTGCCGGCGTCAGAAACAATGTTTCGACATCCGGTTGCAGCCGTCGGTTCATTCCTGCCATCTGAAATTCAAAATCAAAGTCAGAAACGGCACGCAACCCCCGAATCATCACCTTTGCCCCGTGGTCGCGAACAAAATGAGCCAACAGCCCATCAAATCCCTGCACCGTGACATTCGTGAACCGCGCCAGAGACTCCCGGGCCATATCTACCCGCTCTTCCAGGGTAAACAGGGGCTGTTTGATGCGGCTGTCGGCCACCGCCACCACGACCCTATCGAACAAGCCACTGGCACGTCGGATCAAATCTTCATGACCCAAGGTCAAGGGATCAAAAGTCCCCGCATAAACCGCCTTGATGCGCTTAACTTCTGTCACCAAAAACCTCCACTCCAAGTGTCATTCGTCTTTCTCCTGCATCTGCGGTTGTTGCAGCAATTGTAAACGGGCCTGACCGACTTTCGTGGATCGCACTTCGTGCCATTCCCCCAATTCTGACACACCCTGCGCCGATTCACAGTAAACCCAACCTCCAGGGCGCAAACGCCGAGCAATCCAGGGCCAGATATGGGCCATTTCGTCACTGCCGAAGGGGGGGTCAAGAAAAATCAGGTCATAGGTCGCGCAGTCCCGCTTTAGCCAGTCGCGGGCCTCGGCGCACTGGACACTCACCCCCTCCGCCCCGAGTCGCTCGGCATTGGCGCGCAAAGAGGCGCACACCTGACGATCCCGCTCCACCATGACAACCCGTTCGGCCCCCCGGGACCGGGCCTCAAACCCCAAAGCCCCACTTCCTGCATACAAATCCAGACAATGCCACCCCGTCAGGGTCTGACCCAGCCAGTTGAACAGGGTTTCGCGACCCCGTCCTGGGGTAGGCCGCAGCCCTGGCCGCTCTGCAAAAATCACCGCCCGACCACGCCACTGACCACCAATGATACGAACCTCTCCCTTCCCTTTGCTCATGCGCTGTCACAACCGGTTGACCCTAATGCACTAATTATACCTTTTCGGCGTTCCCGAAGATCAGAACAATGGGTTTGCAACCCGCTCATGAAGTGCCTATCATTGCTACGTACCCTCATTTCAGGACCCCGCAATGGACACTGCCCGCATCTTCCAATCTGGCCGCAGCCAAGCTGTTCGTTTGCCCAAGGAATTTCGCTTTGCCGGAACCGAAGTTGGCGTCCGCCATTTCGGTAATGGCGTTCTGTTACTCCCCCTCGACGATCCCTGGGCCACATTGGAAGCGGCTCTTGAATCGTTTGAACCCAGTATCAGCCTGGAACGGGAACAGCCCGAGCCACAACTTCGTGACGAAATTTCCGCATGATTCTGCTCTCTACCAGAACGCGCCCATGCCCTCAGCATGGACGCGCTATTGGTCACCAATAACACGCGTGAATTTTCCCGAGTCTCTAGCCTGCGGCTGGAAAACTGGGCAGAATAGTCGGACCACATCTCCGTCACTTACCTCAGACCAATTCAGGAACCACCATGAAAATCCTCGTCACCGGCGCCTCGGGCTTTATCGGCTCGGCTCTGACCCTGCGCCTGCTGGCCCGGGGCGACACGGTGATCGGCCTTGACAACCACAACGCCTATTACGATCCTGCCCTCAAGGAAGCACGCCTGGCACGTTATGCCAACCATCCCGCTTATACCCATGTGCGTCTGGATCTGGCTCAGCGCGACGCTATGCAAGCGCTGTTTGCCACCCACTGCCCCCAACGGGTGGTCAATCTCGCTGCCCAAGCCGGCGTCCGGTATTCCATCGATCATCCCTTGGCCTACATCGACAGCAACATCGTTGGTTTTGCCCATGTTCTGGAAGGTTGTCGTCATCATGGAATCGATCATCTGGTGTACGCCAGCAGTTCCAGCGTATACGGCGCCAACACCGCCATGCCTTTTTCGGTGCATCAGAATGTGGATCACCCCTTGAGTCTGTATGCCGCCAGCAAAAAGGCCAATGAGTTGATGGCCCATACCTACAGCAACCTCTACGATCTGCCCACCACCGGCCTGCGCTTCTTTACCGTCTATGGTCCCTGGGGACGACCCGATATGGCCCTGTTCAAATTCACCCAAGCTATTCTGGCGGGGCAAGCGATTCAGGTCTTCAATCACGGGCACCATCGGCGCGACTTCACCTATGTGGACGACATCGTGGAAGGCATCCTGCGCGTCCTCGACCGACCAGCTACGCCCAACCCCCAGTGGGATGGTGATCACCCCGACCCTGGCAGCAGTCGTGCCCCGTGGCGCGTGTATAACATCGGCAATAATCAGCCGATACAACTCATGGACTACATTGCCACCCTGGAAAAAGCCTTAGGCAAAAAAGCCATTATGGAGATGCTCCCCCCCCAAGCCGGCGATGTTCCCGACACCTATGCCGATGTCAGCGACCTCGTGGAACAGTTCGACTACCAGCCCTCTACCCCAGTGGAGCAAGGGATCACCCAGTTCGTCACCTGGTATCGGGAGTATTTCGCTCTATAACCCATCCTCACCAAAGATTGGGAAACCTGTGCAAGGAAAATTTACCGCTCATTTGGGGGTAATGCCGCTAAGCGGAGTTTTTAAGGCGTTCAGCAAGCCACACCTTGATAATCGATTGGCGAGTAATTCCAAGTTTCCCGGCTTCCCGATCCAGAGATTCGACCATCCATGTGGGAAAATCTACATTGACTCGTTTGGGATCCAGCAACAATCGTTTTGCCTGGCTTAAATCCAGCAATGGAGTAATGTCATCGCCTTCATCAAATTGATTGTCAAACATTTTAGCCTTCATATAACATTACCTCTTCGGGTCGCGACCGACGAACAGAAATAAGCCGTATTTTTTCACCTCGATAGGTAAGAATGGCCGACCAGTGTTTCCCATGGATCAACCCGATCACCAAAAAACGAGGCTCATCTTCTGTTCTTGCTGGGATTTCCAACAGCCTCGGATCGTTCCAGAGTAATTGTGTATCGACAAAACTGATTCCATGTTTGGAAAGGTTCGTCAGGCTCTTGGGTTCATCATACTCAAAAGTTCGCATGGTATGGAAAGTATACCTCTTACCAGTCATAAGCGAATAATCTCGGTGAGAAATCTGTAACCGACTGTAACTCCAAAGACCCCTTGTATGGGTTAGAATCCCTCCCATGAAAAATTCTCTCTCACTTCAAAACATCCGGTTGGC
>JAAGNR010000071.1 GCA_010435995.1 Ferrovum sp.
CTTAGCTTTGTGATCAGATCAAAATCAGTGCTTACAAAAACCGTCAAAAGACCCCATAAGTTGACCCATGTTGGGTTGACCCTCAGGACCCACTTTTGGTTTAAGTGCTTCGGTACAATGGGGTTTGTGGCGGTATTTTTTTCGCTCTATGTCTTTCTGCTCAAGCACCCCTCCTATCCCATAACCTTCATCCCATCCACCCCTGTGGATCAACTCATCGGAGTCGAACCCTGGACTCTGCCGGTGTATCTGTCACTCTGGCTTTATGTTTCACTTCCCGCCATGCTGATGACAACGAAACAAGAAATCATCGAATATGGCTTGTGGATGAGTGGCTTATGCCTGGCCGGACTGGTTATCTTCTATTTCTATCCCACTGCCGTGCCCCCGACAAACATCGATTGGACTCGATACCCTTCCTTGGCCTTCATGAAAAAGATGGATGCGGCAGGCAATGCCTGCCCGTCACTTCACGTGGCCACGGCTACCGCTGTCTGTATCTGGCTACATCGACGACTTCCCCTGGCCGAACTCGGTCCCGGTGCGGTCGTATGGAATCTGCTGTGGTGGGGTGCCATCGTTTACTCAACCATGGCCACCAAGCAGCACATGGTTCTCGATGTGGTTGCCGGCATTGCTTTGGCTCTAGTCTTTGTTAGGGTTACCAAAAAATCTCTGGTCCCGCGAAACCAAAAACCCTGTTGGCCATACGACCCCGAGTATCCTGTATTCCCCAGACTGGGTATGACCGCTGAAACAGCACCGATCAAACAAGTAATGCATGACAAATAATTCAGGTAAACGATGCATTTTCCCTTGTGCCGATCAGGTCATCCCTGAACGGAGGAAATGCCTATGATTTCCCTCCGACAAATCTTCTTCGCGTCAACCGCCGCCCTGTATCTGGGCATCAGCTACCTCGCTTCCACAGCCACTCAACCTCCTGCACTAGCCATTTTAGTGGGACTAGCTCCATTTGGAATAACGGCTTTGGTAGCATCCTGGAAAGCAAAGGCCAAGTTTCCCCTGTTATTGCTCTGCGCTGTCTGCATACTGACCCTCGCCTTGAACCTGGAAAATCTGCGCAATCATGTCGCTTGGCTTTATTTTATCCAGCATGCTGGCACCATGATTTTCCTGGGAATCACCTTCGGTAGTACCCTAGGAAACGGTCATGCGTCTGCTCTATGCTCGCGCATCGCCTCCTTTATCATGCCGAAAACCCTGGGACCGGAATACCTTTTCTACACTTGGAAGGTTACGCTTGCCTGGACAATTTACTTCTGGATCTGCGCAGCCACTTCGATAGTGCTTTTTTTCTTTTCTTCGATCGATATATGGTCGGTTTTTGCCGATTTGGTGACCCCCCTCACTCTGGGCGCTATGTTTTTGGGAGAACATTTCATACGCACCCACTGCATGCCCGATGCGCCGCACATCAGCATTTTGGCCATCATTCATGCTTACCGTGAATACTCTCGGAGACAGGACTTACCGTAGCCAAAATGAAGATGTTACCGATCCTTCCCAAAACCGATATGAAGGCAATCGTCGCCTATCATGGGAACCGCCCCATTACCCAAAGCGAATTCCTGGGTGATATCGAGGCATTGGCCACAAATCTTCCGGTACACACCCGTCATGTCATCAACCTGTGCAAGGATCGTTACTGGTTCTCTGCCACCCTCTTTGCCTGCATCTCTCGCGGCATCCTAACCCTCCTACCAAACTCCATCGCCCCAGAAATCGTAGCTGAACTCGTCAGTGAGTTTCCAGATCTGCTGTGCCTAGGTGATCAGAACTCCTCCGTTCATCCACTGCCCTATCTGCAGGTTTCCATTGCTCATACTCTTCCTTCCCTGGAAGTCCCTAAAGTTCCGTCCGTCCCTTTCGACCTGCCGATCCTCCGCGTTTATACTTCGGGATCCACCGGCAAACCTCAGGGACATATCAAAACCTTTGGACGACTGTGCCAATGTGCTACCGCCGAAGCCGAGCGCCTGTGGACGATTGCCGGTGGACCATGCGCAGTAGTGGGGACGGTACCGTTCCAACACATGTACGGACTTGAATCGACCATCTTTCTGCCGCTTCTCGGCAACGGACAACTGACCGCGCGATTGCCCTTCTTTCCGGCGGATGTACTCGCCGCACTTCTGGAATTACCTGCACCGCGCATCCTTGTCACTACGCCGTTCCATTTGCGCAAACTGGTGGAATCCAACCAAGCCTTCCCGTCCATAGCGGCCATCATTTCCGCAACCGCCCCCTTATCCCTGGAACTGGCCGAAAGCATCGAAAATCGACTGGGAGCTCCGGTGGTAGAAATATACGGATCTACAGAAACGGGACAGATTGCCACCCGCCTGCCCACGCACAATCCCCGATGGCTGGCCTACGACGGCATCGTCCTGAAACAGGAACATGGCCTAACCACCGCCATGCGCGGTCATCTGGAAGGACCCCAAGTCCTCAATGATATGCTCGAACTACACAGTTCTTCGCAATTCCAACTGCTGGGTCGCAACTCAGACATGGTCAATATCGTTGGCAAGCGCAGTTCTCTGGCATACCTAAACCAAATTATCATTCAGCTTCCCGGTGTGACCGATGGCGTATTCTTCAGCCCCAAAACGGAATCAGAGCACGAGGTATCCCGTCTGGCTGCTTTCGTAGTTGCTCCCAAACTGCAGTTACAGGACATTCAATCGTCTTTGCTGCAGAAATTGGATCCGGTTTTTTTGCCTCGCCCGATCATCTTTCTTGATGCTCTGCCACGAGATGGGAACGGCAAAATTCCGGCCTCCGTCATGACAGAATTGATCACCCGGCATCTGTCATGACGAACCCGACACAGCGCTCATCGTTGCGCTTTGATTCATGCCACCCTGCATTCCCCGGTCATTTCCCGGGTCGTCCGATCGTCCCGGGGGTACAGCTTCTGGATCAAACCAAACGAATCATTGAGTCCCAATGTGGACTGACCCTCGGAGGCATTCGGGTAGCAAAATTCCTCAGCCCGGCTGGACCCGGAGACTTTCTGGAACTGACCTACGAAGTCAATGAAAGCAGCGTTCGCTTTGCAATCAGCCATGGTGAGCGCAGAGTGGCCAACGGTCAGTTCCTCCTTGATGACGGTTCTTCCTCATGACGGGAACACGGCAAACATCCGTCAATGACAAAACGCCTGAATGGCTCAAGAATAAGGAACGAGGCAACAGATTTTGGCTGCGCGTGATGTGCAAGCTTTCACTCCTCTTGGGACGACAGTTATCACGCACAGTGCTATATGGAATCGCGCTCTACTTTCTGCTGGCAGCACCCGCAGCCCGCCACGCCTCGCGGCAATATCTCGAACGCGTCTTGGCTCGCCCCGTGACCTGGTTCGATCTCTACCAACACTTTTTTTCATTTTCCAGCACGATCCATGATCGCATCTATCTACTCAACAACCGGTATGACCTATTTGACCTCCGTATTTCCGGAGCCGCACCCATCCATGCACTGCATGCTGCCAATCGAGGGAGTTTCCTGTTCGGCGCGCATTTCGGCAGTTTTGAGATGCTGAGAAGCATCGCCCGCGACCACCCTACGCTCAAAGTTTGCGCCGCCATGTATTCCGAGAATGCGCGCCAAATCAACGATACGCTGTCCACCATCAACCCCGGATTCATGCTCGACATCATTCTGCTGGGGCAGGTAGACTCCATGCTGGAGATACACCAGAAGTTGAAGGAAGGATTCATGATCGGTATCCTAGCCGATCGGGCAAGCGGTCCAGACCAGTACCTCAGCATCCCCTTTCTCGGCTCACAGGCCCGCTTCCCCACTGGACCTTTCCGCATGGCCGTTCTGTTGAGACAACCGATATATATCATGACTGGACTTTACCGAGGAGGGAACCGCTATGACATACAATTTGAACTTCTGGCGGATTTCTCAAAACCATCGGCCACAAGCCGCGAAGAAGAAATCCACGAACTTCTGGCAAAATATGTCACCGCGCTGGAACACTATTGCCATGCCGCTCCATACAACTGGTTCAACTTTTATGATTTCTGGAA
>JAAGNR010000072.1 GCA_010435995.1 Ferrovum sp.
CTTGAGCATGGATGAGACGGATGGGGTGCAGAAATTTCATTTTACACCGACCCCCAGGATTGGTGGCATTCCAGTAGTGCTGGGATTATGGGTGGTAATGATTTGGGGCGGCGCTAACTTGGATTACCACGCTGGCCGTGGTCAGGTTGCCCAATTGCTTTGGGACTTGTTGATCGCCAGTCTGCCTGCATTTGTATTTGGCCTGCTAGAAGATGTCACCAAACGCGTGGGGGTCATGACGCGCCTCTTGGCGACCATGGCATCCGGAGTGTTTGCCTGGTGGCTGACGGGAACGGCATTGGCGCGTGTGGATGTATGGGGCCTGGATCTGTTGCTGGCCTCGTGGTGGCCGCTGTCCGTAGCCTTCACCGCCTTTGCGGTGGGAGGGGTGGCCAATGCCCTCAATATTGTGGATGGTTTCAACGGGTTGGCCTCCAGTACGGCATTTTGGGCCTGTGTGGGGTATGCCTTGATGGCCATCAGGGTGAACGATCCATCCATGGCAGTGGTGTGCTTGACCCTGGCCGCCACGATGTTGGGGTTTTTTGTCATCAACTGGCCCTTTGGCAAGCTGTTTTTGGGGGATGGTGGCAGCTATTTCACGGGGTTTGCCTTGGCCTGGCTGGCGGTGCTGCTGGTGGAGCGGCACCCCCAGATCAGTGCCTTCGCGGTGCTCGTAGTATTGGCTTACCCCGTCACGGAAGTGCTGTTCACTATGTTTCGGCGCAAATCCCGGCAGGATCATCTGGGGCATCCGGATCGGTTGCATTTTCACAGCTTGTTCAAACGGCGCTATGTGGCTCGCTGGTTTAAAGGTTACGATGCTACGGTGCGCAACTCCATCGCGTGAATCGTGGTGGGGAGTATGACCCTACCCGCCGTGATGGTTGGCCTCCTGACCATGTTTTCCGTAGGTTGGTCGGTGTTCGGATTGCTGCTGCTCATGGGAGGCTACATTGTGCTGTATCGCCGGATGGTGACCCACCGATGGTGAAAAACCCCCGTGGACAGGCAACCCAGACGCCGTAACCTCTAATTGTCACCTATCTGTCTATGACTTTGATTATAATCACCACCATTTATCGCATGACACTTGGGAATTGCAATGAAGCGTTTTAACCTGTGGGTAGCCTCTTTTTTCTTTATCACGACCATCACTTCGATCTCCGGCTATGCGGTGGACATGACTGGGGGAGGCGACAGCGCTGCTACTGCTTCGGGCGCTGACATGGCCGCAGGAGGAAACGGAGGGGCGGCACCCACGGCACCTGCCGCAGACAATGGCGCTGCACCTGCAGCCGCCGCCAACCTTCCGAATACGGTGATTACCAATCAAACCGCTGCGGGTGTGAAAGCGGCGAGCGACGCCCGCGCCAGCAAAAATCTTCCGGTGGACAAACAGGTTGCGCCTAGCATTTCACAAGAAACCGAGTTTCAGCGGCTGGTGGCCCAGTCTCTGGGCAAGTCCTTGCCCTTGTTTGGGTATGATCTTTTCAACGCCCCCTCAACTTTTTCTCCGGTGGAACAAATTCCGGTCACTTCGGACTATGTGGTGGGTCCTGGGGATGAAATTCAGATTCGCGCCTGGGGGCAACTGGATGTGGACTATAAGGCGGTGGTGGACCGTTTGGGGGCGATTTACATTCCCAAGGTGGGGACTGTGCAGGTGGCAGGAGTGAAGTATCAAGATCTGGAAAGCAAGATACGCAGTGCCGTCGGCCAAAATTTTACCAACTTTACCCTGCAGGTAAACTTAGGGCAGCTGCGCTCGATTCAGGTTTTTGTGGTGGGTCAGGCGAAACGCCCCGGCAGCTTTACCGTGAGTTCCTTGGCCACTCTCATCAACGCGGTATTTGCTTCTGGTGGTCCTTCGGTTCAAGGCTCCTTGCGGCACATTCAGTTAAAACGTCAGAATCAGGTGATTGCCGATCTGGATCTGTATCATTTCTTGCTGAAGGGGGATAAGTCCGAGGATATTCGGTTACTCCCTGGCGATGTTATCTATTACGCGCCGGTGGGGCCCGTGGCGGGCATTGCCGGGAGCGTGAAGACTCCAGCCATTTATGAATTGAAGGACAATACAGATCTGGGGGAGTTGGTTGAGCTGGCTTCCGGTTTGACCACTTCGGCTTCGGATCAGGCGGTGAATATCGAGCGCATCAGTCGCCATCACAGCCGTGTGGTGGATGTGGTCAAGCTCGATGTGATCGGGGTGAGAACCCCCATCAAGGATGGGGATCTGGTGCGCGTGGGTTCCATCTCTCCCAAATTTGACAATGCGGTGACCCTGCGGGGAAATGTGGCCTCCCCCATGCGCTTCCCGTGGCGTCCCGGCATGACCCTGACCGATTTGATTCCCAACAAGGACGCCTTGATCACCCGTTCCTATTGGGTCAAGAAGAATCTGGCCAACCGCGAAACAGACGCTCAGCCCATGAATACCACGGGATTGGACCCGGAGTCGAGTTTGCGTTTTTCCGCCAATGACATCGACTGGAATTACGCGGTGGTCGAGCGCCAGAACAAAACGGACTTGAGCAGCAATTTGATCCCCTTCAATTTGGGACAACTGGTCCTGAACCACGATCAAAGCCAGAATGTCGCCCTTATGCCTGGGGATGTGGTCACCATTTTTTCGCAAAATGATTTGACGGTGCCCCAGGAGGGCAAAACGATGTTGGTGAGGGTCGATGGCGAGGTGGCCCATGCCGGGGTCTATCGCGCCCTCCCTGGGGAAACTTTGCGTCAACTGGTGATTCGCATCGGCGGTCTGAGTCCGGACGCTTACCTGTATGGGGCGGTATTTACCCGCGAATCCACCCGCAAATCCCAACAACAACATTTGCAGGAAACGGTGGACAGAATGGAACGGGACTTGAACAGCAGTGCGGGGACGCTGGCCCAGGGAGCCCTCGACCAGAAAGGCATGGATGCCAGTAAAGCCCAGGTGGAAGCCCAGCGGGCGTCCCTGGAAAAGATGCGGTCGGCCAAGGTGTCCGGAAGAATCTCATTGGATATCACGGGCCCATCTGATCGCCTGAGCGACATTCCAGACTTGCCCCTGGAAGACGGGGATCACTTGATGATTCCTCCCAGGCCAGCCACCATTGGGGTCTATGGCGATGTCTATGCGGAAAACGGGGCCTACATTTTTAATCCGGATAAACGCCTGGGAGAATACCTCAAGATGGCGGGGGGGCCGACGGAGGATGCCGATGCCAGTCGCACCTTTGTGATTCGCGCCAATGGCAGTCTGGTGAGTAAACAGAATTCCGTGGGGCTGTTTGATCCCAGTTTCAACCACATGGTCCTGTATCCCGGCGACGTGATCGTAGTGCCGGAACAAAAAGACAAAACTCCAGCCATGAAGACTTTCCTGGATTACACCACCACCTTTATGAATCTGGGCGTGACCCTGGCCACCCTGAAATTCATCGGCATCATCTGATGGGGTCTGATATGTCACAAGAATTCCCTCAGGGGCTGGAGAACACGGCCCCCAGAAAAACAGCACCCGTTAACCAGGAGTATCTGGACGACGAGGATGAGATCAGTTTGCTCGATCTTCTGGCCGTCATCCTGCGCCGGCGGCGCATGATTCTCCGTAACACCGGTGTCGTGGCCGTGGTGGCGCTGCTTGTCAGTCTGGCCTTGCCCAAGTATTACACGGCGTCCACCACCATGCTACCGCCCGAGCAAAGCAGTTCGGCCAGCAATCTGTTGGGTCAGTTGGGGGGCGCAGCCGCCCTGATGGGCGGTGGGGCTTTGGGGATCAAAAACCCTTCGGATCGCTACATCGGTTTATTGAAAAGTGCAGAGGTGGAAAATGCCCTCATCAAACAGTTTGATTTGATGACGGAGTTCCAGGCCAAAACCCTCGAAGACACGCGCAAGGATCTGGAAAGCAATACCAACATTGCCTCGGGAAAAGACGGTTTCATCAAGATCGAGTACACCGCCAAGTCCCCCAAGGAAGCGGCGGCCATTGCCAATGCCTATATCGATCAGTTGAACCGCCTCATGGGGACGCTGGCCATGACCGAAGCCTCCCAGCGCCGCTTGTTTTTTGAAAAGCAATTGGCCCAGGTCAGGGAAAATCTGGCGGCCTCTGAGTATGATCTGCAAAAAATCCAGAAAGGTGCCGGAATCATCCAATCCTTTCCGGAAGCCCAGGAAATCGCCACCGTGAACGCCCGGTTGCGGGCAGAAATTGCCGCGAAAGAGGTGCAGTTGTCCGCCATGCAAATTCGTGTCACGCCCAATAATCCCGATTATCGGCGCTTACAGGGAGAGTTGACGGCGTTGAAAGCCCAGCTGAACGGGTCGGATGATCCCTCTGCTGGGGTTCCCGCCGGATTGCCCAAGGACAGTCTGGAATATTTTCAGAAGTTTCGCGAAATGAAGTTTAATCAGGCTGTCATGGAATTGCTGTATAAGCAATTTGAAATGGCCAAGATCGATGAGGCCAAAGATTATCCGCTGATTCAGGTGTTGGACAAGGCAACGCCGCCGGAGCGTAAATCCAAGCCCAAGCGGGGCTTGATCGTCATTCTGGCCACAACCGCCGCTTTTTTTGTATCCCTGTTGTGGGCGTTCATGTCCAGCGCTTGGGAAAACATGGCCGCCGACCCGGAAAATGAACAGCGCGTCGCAGAAATCAAAGGGCTACTGAAAAAAACGGTGAAGGAAGGGTAGTATCGCAATTAGGCATTGATTTGGATTTGGATTTCTGCAATAATTGAACCATGGGATAATCTTATATTAGGAGGCCGAAATGAATAAATTTGCAAAATTTTTACTGGTGGCGGCAATGCTCAATGCCACGACCTTTGCAGTATATGCCGATGACAACACGCCACCTCCTTCCGGGGGACCCGAGACAACCGGAGGATCGGTAGAAGGCTCCATGGGTTCCGCGGCTGGAGTTGGGGGTGCAATCTCAACCCCAGTGCTGGTTGGTGGGGTGGTGGGTGCCATCATGGTGGGTTCTGCACTGTCAACCTCCGGCAGTAGCAACGGCACGTCGGGAACTACGGGAACCACTGGGACAACCGGCACCACCGGTACCACACCCTAAATCTGGATATTTTCGGATTCTCCATAAAACAGGGGCTAGTCCCCTGTTTTTATTTTATTTAATTATAGTATGGGTGCTTTTGGGGCATGAATCTGTATCGTGCTGGGTTCGTCTTTATGGTCATGGGGGGGATGGCATCGTTCCTCGGAGCCTGCTCCACCATGGATAATCCTATGGCCGTTGCGGGTTCCCATTTGCTCCCATCTTTTTTTAGCCGTTCTGTAGACCCCACAGAAACCGCCCATTTAAACCCTCAGTATCGTTATTTGCGTTTGGTGGTGGATGGACGTCCGTTGGTTTTGGCTCAACCCACAGCCAGTCCGGTAGAAGGTTCCCCATGGTTTAGTGCGACGGGGGAGGTCCTACGTTTTCGTGATGGCCGCGTGGTGGGAGCTACGGGGTTGCTGACCGAATGGCGCTCGGTACAACTTCCCAACCTGCCCTCATGGACAGCCCTGGAAAAAAAATCCCAGCCCCTGGACTGGACCCGCGTGCGCGATGTCATGCCCGCTTATCGCTATGGCATCACCGATCACTTACGCCTGCAGCCGATGCCGCCCCCCAAGGTTTCCCGCCTGAAGGGGCTAGACCCCCGTTCCTTATGGTGGTTTCGAGAGCAGGACCTGGCCCCTAAAAATCCCTTGCCTCCCGCATGGTACGGGGTAGACCCGGCATCCGGGCGGGTGATCTATGGCGCGGTTTGCCTGGATTCCCAGTTATGCTTCACCTGGCAACGCTGGCCTGTGGGGTCAGTGTGAAGCGACGGCTGCGTGTCTGGGGAGTGGTGGGCAGCACCTTATTCTCGGTGCAATGGGCCCAGGCCCAACGCCTGAGCGATTGGTTGCTGGATCATCCCGACCAGAGTCAGGCCTATCCCTTGGGCTTGAGTTGGCAAGTGGCCACGGAACGGGTCAATCAGGCAGAGATGCAACGCCGTTTATTGGCCTATTTCAATCCGCAGACAAACTTTTCTGAATCCACCCATGTGCCCCAGAAAACCAAGCAACAGCTTTGGACCTGGCTCGGTGCTTTGCCGGTGACGGGGCGATTGCCCGTGGCCGTGACCGATCCCTACTGGTTGAAAGCCCATCCCGCCGATGACCCGGTACTCGGCGCCAATGACCGGGTGGTCCCGGCGCAGCGCCCTCACAGTGTGACGGTGTTGACCCCGGAGGGAACCCGTTGTGCCGTCGCCTATCAACCTGAGCAATCTGCCGTGGACTACCTGCGGGCCTGTCACCCGGAGAGTTCTGCCGATTATGTGTACGTGGCCCAACCCGATGGGCAAATTCAGCGGTGGGGGATGGCCTTATGGAATCGTGACAACCATCCCGATGCCGTGGCTCCCGGTTCCTGGCTCTGGGCCCCGCCCCGGAGTTTTCATATTCCCGATGAACTATCCCAGGTGTTGATCGCTTTTGTGGCCACCCAGGGCCCCGCGCAAGACCCACCGGCAACCGCCCTGGAGCCTTTGCCTGCTGCGGATTTTTCCCTGTTGAGCCATGAGGGTCCGCGTTATACCGCCAACGACTGGGGGCAGGTGGGGGTATTACAAACGCCGTCGGCGCGCATGAATCCCGCCGGGACGTTCAGTTTGACCTATAGTCAGGTTCAGCCCTATGACCGCGCCAATGTGTTTTTACAGCCCTTGGACTGGATGGAATTCGGCTTTCGCTACAGTTTTATCAACAATCGTCTCTATGGTCCCGTAAGTTTGAGCGGTACGCAAAATTATGTGGATAAAAGTATTGATGTGAAATTCAAACTCTCATCGGAAAGTGCCTATCTGCCGGAAACTGCCCTGGGCTTTCGCGATGTGGCGGGCACCGGGCTGTTTTCCGGGGAATATCTGGTGGCCAGCAAGCGCACGGGTTCCGTGGACTGGAGTGCCGGTTTGGGTTGGGGCTATGTGGGGGGACGTGGGGATTTTGGCAATCCCCTGAGCCTGCTCGGTTCTTCCTATGCCGTCAGGAACAATAGTGCCGTGGGTTCGGGCGGTAATTTCGCTTTCAGCAGCTATTTTCATGGGCGCACCTCGCCCTTTGGTGGACTGCAGTGGCAAACTCCTTTGCGCGACTGGATCGTCAAAGCGGAGTATGACGGCAATAATTACCAGAACGAACCCTTGGGGAATGTCCTGCCCGTGCGTTCCCCCATCAATGCCGCTTTGGTCTATCGCTTATCCGAGAACACCGATCTCACCCTGGGCTGGGAACGGGGCAATACCGCCCTGGTGTCCCTGTCCCTGCATGCGCCCCTGGCTTCCCTGAACGTGCCCAAGCTGGATGATCCGGCGCCCGTCCCGGTACATCTCTACGCGCCCACCAAGGCCCCAGAATGGCAACAAACCACCGCCGATATTGAACACCAGACCCAGTGGGTGGTGCGCCGCATCGAGGCCACAGGGCACACCCTGACCGTGGTGGTGGAGGAAGCCACGCAGACCTATTTGCAGAGTTATCTGGATCGTGCGGTGGCGGTGTTGCAGCGTGACGCTCCCCAATCTTTCACTGAGTTTCAGGTGCTTTACCAGAATCATGGCATTGTGGTGGCGCGCCACATCGTCGACCGGGCTTTGTGGGTTAAAAACCGCACCCAGCCCATTCCCCCCAGCCAGCAGACCCGTGCCCCCGTGGTGGTGAGTGCCCCTTCTTCCACTCAAACTTCTTCCGGATTTGTCGGCATTCGCTCCCAACCCCGGGCGGTATTGCCGGATCCTTCACCCTCCGAAGAACCGGCGCAGGAGGAGGCCTCATCCGGATCGGTCAGCGCTGTTCCCATCATGGCATTGCAGTCAGGGGCCCAGGCGGGAGATCCGAGCCTGGGGCGCAATACTCTGTACAGCAAGGACCACAATTGGTTTGAGACCCGAACCGGTTTTGATTTCAACTATTTGCTGGGGGGGCCCAACGGGTTTGTGTTATATGAACTGGCACCGACACAGGTTTCCACGGTCCATTTGAGTGAGAACACCTGGATTGACAACAAGCTCTCATTCAACGCCTTTAACAATTACAACCATTTTACCTACGATGCACCCAGTAACCTGCCCCGGGTGCGGACCTATTTGCGTGAGTACCTGACCACCTCCCGCTTCAATGTGTCCAACCTGCAGTTGTCCCACTTCAATCAGGTCTCCGAAAATCAATATACCTTGCTCTATGCCGGGTATCTGGAAGAAATGTTCGGCGGGGTGGGGGGGGAATGGCTGTATCGTCCCATGGACAGCCGTCTGGCCTTTGGGGTGGATATGAACGAAGTCCAGCAGCGTAATTTTGCCCAGGATTTTGGCTTCAGAAATTATCGGGTGACCACCGGTCACGCCCGTCTCTACTGGGATACCGGTTGGGAGAAGGTATTTGCCAATATCGCGGTGGGGCGTTATCTGGCGGGAGACACGGGGGCTACCCTATCGGTCTCCAAGGCGTTTGACAACGGGGTTGTCATGGGGGCATTCATGACCCGAACCAATGTATCGGCGGCTCAGTTCGGGGAAGGGAGTTTTGACAAGGGGGTGTATGTCAGTATTCCCTTTGATGCGTTCATGACCAAATCCAGCCCCATGAGCGCCAACTTCCTGTGGAAGCCTTTGACCCGTGATGGCGGTGCCATGCTGTCACGTCAGGCCTGGCTCTACGATTTGACCAATCAGCGTGCCGACCGGGCCCTGAGTTTTGCCCCGGCTCCGGCAGATCCGGCACAAACCATTCCTGAACATCGCCAACCCCAACTCACGGCACCCGTGGTGGTCGCTCCTCCCGCCGCCGTGCAGGTGGTCCCCCAGAAAACCGTGACGCAGGGGTTGGGAGCGGGTAGGGTGGATACGGATGGGATCAAGCGGGCGCTGGAATCTGAGGGCTATCACCAGGTGGAAGTGGCCTTCGTGAACCAGCAGTTGACGGTGAGTGTGATTCACCACGATTTGCACCCCCTCAGCCGCATCGTCGGCCAGGCCACCCGTACCATCCTGCATCTGGTTCCTCTGGATCTGCATGCATTGAGAGTGTCGGTGCCCGACCGGGTGCATTACCAGTTTGATGATGTGAGCGCCCTCAGCGCCTATCTGGCGGGACGCCCCCTGAGTCCGTTGGCGGCCCAGTCGATTCATGTGACTTACGACAATCCTTCCTATGCCGAGGCTGACCCCCTGGCCGAATTTGCTTCGGTGAACCCCGTACCCGAGGCCTTTGCCAGCGGTTCTGTCGTCTCCGCAGATTTTCATCCTTTCCCCCGAGTGTGGACGGATGTGAAAACCGTGGGCCATGAACTGACCGACATGGACTGGGGAGATACCATTCTCTGGGGCGGAGGGCTGGTAGTGGGCAGTGCCCTGCTGGATCACGCCGGGAATCAGTTTGGGATCAGTCATGGGGCCAACCCCTATGTGGTGGCCGAGCGCACCTTTGGCAATGCTCTACCTTGGGCATCGAGCGCTGCGGTGAGCCTGACCGCCCTCGTGGCCGATGATCCCGTATTGTCACGAACCGCTTATGCCTCATCGGAAGCCGGAGTCACTTCCTATTTTGCGGTATTGGCCATCAAACGATTGGTGGGACGGGCCCGACCCTGGACCAACCAGGGAAGCGCGAGCTTCCATTGGTTGCGAGGATCGGCAGGGGCGGGTACGGACAGTTTCCCCTCTGGGCATACCATTGTGACGTGGGCGGAATTGGCCCCCTTTGCCATGGAGTATGATCAACCGGCATTATATGGACTGGCGGCCATGACCAACCTGGGCCGGATCAGCGGGAGACACCATTGGGTATCGGATACGGTGACCAGCAGTTTTCTGGGCTATGGTCTGGGCAAACTCTTCTGGCGTGCCAATAAACCGTGGTCGACTTACGCGCCCGAAGTGACCATGACTCCCTTGGGCGTGAATCTGGATTGGAAATTTAATTGAGGAATGGGCATGAAACCAGTAAAGGGATTGGGGATTTTGATGGTGGTCTCGGGCTTGTCTGCGTGTGCCACGCCGACATGGATGGGCAAAGCCTTTGGCCGGAACGATGCACAACAAACCACCGTTGCCCATAGTGCGGCGTTGACCGTGGGGCAACAGGCGTGTCGCAGTGTCCCCGTGGGATTTGCCGAACACCGCATTATGCAAGGACAAGTGACCGCTGTGACGGATCAACAGGTGAGTGTGCGGGTGGAAGAGGGAAGCGACAGTGCTCTGTTGGTGGACGGCCAGGTGGTCCAACCCAACAGTATTGTGACCAGTGATGCGGGTCAATGGACCCCGTGCACCCCTTGAATAAGGGCAAGTCACTGTCAGAACGGCTGGGTTTTGCAATCTCTGGACTGAAAAGCGTGAGCCACGAAAGCAGCTTTCGCTGGCAACTGCTTGGCACCGCAATCGCAGAAGCCACGCTGTGGTGGATGAAGCCCCCACTGCTATGGATACTCCTGACCAATCTGGTGGTGATCCTGATTCTGGCCATGGAGGCAATGAATACAGCTCTGGAGCACGCCTTAGACGGCCTTCACCCCACCCAGGCAAAATTTGTAAAGATCTCAAAAGACTGCGCCGCAGCAGCCGTACTCCTGCTCAGCCTGTTCTCCCTGTTCCTCTACGGGGCCTTATGGGTCGCCTATTGGCGTCAGGTGTGGTTTTGATCTGGGTGTACAGTTTTCTCTTTGGCAATTATCACGTTAATGAGCTCGTCCAGGTATGCTAAGCCCTACGTTGCTGGAATGAGGCAGTGACGCGACGTTGTACACTCATCGTTTCGCGTAGGCTGGCCCAACTGTCGTGGCTGTCTGCCTTCTTCAGTTTCGCTCGTAGTACCTGCACGGCCTGATAGGCAGCACGGTGATGAAGAGATGCCCATCTGCACGCTCCTCTTTCGAATGATAGACTGGACGCAAGCCCAACTCGCTCTTCAGGCTGCGGAATACGCTCTCCAAATCCGTCAGCATCGTATAGGTACGCCACAGTTTTTCTTCATCCCAAGTGGTCTCGTTGCTGCGCAGGCAATATATGCCAGGATGCGTCGCCATCGTGCCGTCCACCGGCACCTTTTTCCATGTCAGTCCCGTGACCAACTTGCCGGATTCATTCGCGATAAGTTCGACTTGGTAATGCTGGCTGGCTACCCGGCTCTTCTCCTTGAGGCGACCAATGCGCTCCAATAACTTGCCATGGCGCTTCTCGCCGCGTGGCTTGGCAAGCCCCTCGACGATCTTTTGCAACCCGGCCTCAAAGCCCATTGCGTACCGGGGTATTCTCGTTGATGCCGTTGTTCGGTAAGCGTCCGACGGATCCACCTATGTTGAGTTGAATGAATCTGGCACGCTGTGATTTTACACAGTGGAGCCAAGGCATGGAAAGGAAAACGCGACGGA
>JAAGNR010000073.1 GCA_010435995.1 Ferrovum sp.
AAAGTATTTTGCAGAGCTGGAGCCGCAAGCCAAAGAACGTAAAACCATGCTGGACCCGGCGCCACGCGTGGTGCTGGATGCAGAGCTCGGGTTATGCGCTATAGGTCGAAGCGTAAAAGAAGCCCATATGGTTGCTGACATATACGGTCACACCATGGATATCATTTTGCGCGCCACTGCACTGGGTGGCTATCAGGCATTGTCCGCCAGAGAAATTTTTGAAGTGGAGTATTGGGACCTAGAACAATCGAAGTTGCGCAAAAGCGGCAAGCCGTTGCCGTTTCAAGGCGAAGTGGCGCTGGTTACTGGCGCTGCTTCCGGCATCGGCAAGGCCTGCGTCGAATCGTTATTGGCTCGAGGTGCTGCGGTTGTGGCGCTGGATCTAGAGACCAAGGTTTCTTCGATGAAGAACGATGCGAATTATCTTGGATTGCCCTGTGATCTGACGTCGGAATCGCAATTCATGCAGGCGCTGGAGCAGGCATTGGAAAAATTCGGTGGGCTGGATATGCTGGTTCTGAATGCAGGGGTCTTTCCTGGAGGTTGTCGCATCGAATCCCTCAAGACGGATGAATGGCTGAAAGTGATGAGTATCAATCTCGACGCCAATCTCATGTTGATGCGAGAGTGTCATGCCTTTCTCAAATTGGCGCCTCGTGGTGGCCGAGTGGTGGTGATTGGTTCGAAAAACATTCCTGCGCCGGGTCCGGGTGCTGCGGCTTATTCCGCATCCAAGGCAGCCCTCAATCAGTTGGCACGAGTGGCTGCGCTGGAATGGGGGGCCGATAATATCCGAATAAATTCGTTGTATCCGAACGCAGTATTTGACACCGGACTTTGGACAGAAGCGGTTCTAAAGGCTCGTGCCGAGCACTATGGCTTGACCGTGCAAGAATACAAGACGAACAATGTACTGAAGACCGCAGTCACAAGCCGCGATGTGGCAGAATTGGCGGCAGAAATGTGTGGTTCATTATTCGCCAAGACCACGGGAGCATGGCTGCCTGTGGATGGTGGAAACGACCGCGTGATCTGACCCGATTGCTGAAAACAAACCGTGGGGGATAATAGTGCATGAGCGAAGAAATTCAGAGACCTGTATTCGGCATTATCGGTGGTAGCGGAGTGTACGATATTGACGGCCTTGTCAACAAACGCTGGTTAGCCATCCCTTCCTCATTCGGCGAGCCTTCCGATGAGTTGCTGTTCGGCGAACTGAACGGCCAGCAGTTGGTGTTTCTGCCGCGTCATGGGCGCGGTCACAAGATTCCACCGTCCGAAATCAATTTTCGCGCAAATATTGACGCCTTGAAACGTGCGGGCGTAACCGATGTGATCTCGGTCAGTGCCGTGGGTTCTTTAAAAGAACATTTGAAACCGGGTATGTTTGTGATCGTCGATCAGTTCATCGACCGAACTTTTGCCCGAAACAAGTCATTTTTTGGCTCTGGACTGGTGGCGCATGTGTCGATGGCGCGTCCCGTATGCTCACGCCTTGGAGATCATCTCGAAGTGGCTGCCCATGAGTCCGGGATTCCCGCCCTTCGCGGTGGCACCTATCTTGTCATGGAAGGCCCGCAATTTTCCAGTCTGGCGGAATCTGAACTTTACCGCACCTGGGGGTGCGATGTCATCGGCATGACCAACATGCCGGAAGCCAAACTCGCACGAGAAGCTGAGTTATGTTACGCCACGGTAGCCATGATAACGGACTACGATTGCTGGCATCCTGAGCATGATGATGTGACGGTGGACCAGATCATCACGGTGCTGCTGAAAAATGCCGACAAGGCGAGAAGTCTGGTGAAACAGGTCATCCCGAAACTGGCTGCAGATGAGAAAGCCCACGCATGTTCCTGCCGCACAGCGCTGGAACATGCGCTGATTACCGCCCCCCACGCACGCGATCCAGAGAAACTCAAACAGTTGAGCGTCGTTGCTGCGCGCGTACTCAACCCATAGCCCTCTGACAATATTTAGAACACAGGAATCATTATGTCCATCAAATCGCGCATTCGTACCGTCCCGCACTATCCCAAACCGGGCGTCATGTTCCGCGATATCACTACCTTGCTCAAGGATCCGGTAGGTCTGCGCATCACCGTGGATGAGTTGGTGCGGCGCTATGAGGATATGAATATTGACAAGGTTGCAGGAATCGAATCGCGGGGATTTATTTTAGCCGCTCCCTTGGCGTACGCATTGGGCAAAGGTTTTGTGCCCATTCGCAAGAAAGGAAAGTTGCCCGCAGAGACCATCGGCCATGACTATGAACTTGAATATGGGACTGACCGCATAGAGATTCATACCGACGCCATTGAGCGGGGTGAGAAGGTATTGCTGGTGGACGACCTGATAGCGACAGGCGGAACAGCGGAAGCAGCATGCACGTTGATAGAAAAAATGGGGGGGAAGATCATCGAATGCTGCTTCGTCATCGACCTTCCTGACCTCGGGGGACGCACGCGACTGGAGAAGCAAGGACAGAAAGTGTTTGCCTTGTGCGAGTTCGAGGGAGATTGAAGGTGCAGGTTGAAACACTACGCTGGGCAAATGGTACATTGGAGATGATCGACCAGCGCATCCTGCCTGCGATATTTAAGTATATTGCTTACGACTCGGCATCATCGGTGGCTGAAGGCATTCGCAGCATGGTCGTGCGCGGTGCGCCCGCCATTGGTGTGGCAGCAGCGTATGGCGTGGCACTGGAGGCATTGCGGCTACAGGGCGCTTCACAAGCAGACTTCGCGAATGGTATGGAATCCGGATTTGCCGTGTTGGCGCAAAGTCGTCCAACAGCGGTCAATCTGTTCTGGGGAATGGAGCGCATGCGCCGAGTGTGGGCGGGCATGGCGGGGCAAGATAATTATGCGGTCGCCCAGCGTCTGCTCACCGAAGCACACGAGATTCTGATGGAAGACGTCCGAATCAATCGTGCGATGGGTGCCCATGGCGCGGAACTGCTACCGGACGGGGCACGGGTGCTGACCCATTGCAACGCAGGTGCTCTGGCGACAGCGGGACATGGCACTGCTCTGGGGGTTATTCGCTCAGCCGTGGAAGCAGGAAAAAGGATTTCCGTCATTGCCGATGAAACGCGCCCATTTCTACAAGGGGCACGGTTAACAGCATGGGAAATGGTGCAGGAAAACATTCCAGTAACGCTGATCACAGATAACATGTCAGGCCACATGATGAGTCAGAGCGAAGTCGATGCCGTGGTGGTAGGCACTGACCGTGTGGCCGGAAATGGTGATGTGGCGAACAAAATCGGCACCTACATGGTGGCAGTTTTGGCGCAGCGGCATGGCATCCCGTTTTATGTGGCTTGCCCGTTATCAACCATCGACAGGAGTATCACCAGTGGCGCCCATATCCCGATCGAAGAAAGGGCTGCTGATGAGGTAACGGGATTCCGCGAATGCCAATGGGCGGCTCAAGGGGTCAAGGTGCGCAATCCGGCCTTCGATGTTACGCCAGCGGAATTGGTGACGGCTCTCATCACAGAAAAGGGAGTTGTGCACCATCCGAACAGTGAACGCATCCTCAAGCTTTTTTCAGATTAAGTCAGACGACGCTATGTGCTTCCAGAAAACGTCCTGCGTTACCACTCAACAGAGATGACCATTTTTCGCTCTGCTTCATGATTTTCAAACCCCGCCATTCCATCCTCTCTAAGCCTGTCTGTCAGATTTATGGTAGAATGACAGAATGACTGTTTAAAATCAGCATGTTCTAGTAAATTTTCAAACACGCGCTCGTAGCTCAGTTGGATAGAGTACCGGTTTCCGAAGCCGAGGGTCATTCGGAAACTGCAAGGTAAAATGACCCTAAGTGTCTTTTGTGGTTTTGTGACTATTTTGTAGCTTTTCAAAGTACGCGCTCGTAGCTCAGTTGGATAGAGTACCGGTTTCCGAAGCCGGGGGTCACAGGTTCAATTCCTGTC
>JAAGNR010000074.1 GCA_010435995.1 Ferrovum sp.
ACCGGAGTGGGCGGAGTGACGGGTGAAGCCGTGGTCGGGGGAGGGGGGGAAGAAGAAGAATACGCTGCCAGTCCCGACGAGTTACCAGAGGAACTCCCGCCGCCTCCACTGCCACCGCCTCCGCCACCACAGGAGGTCACCAGCAATGCGACGATAAAACCGGATGACAGAAGTACTCGTTTCACGGGCATTCCTTGCTCATAGTGGTGCAAGAAGAGGGACTCAACTCTACGGAAAAGTCGCGTAGAAACAGAAGCATTCTAGCACCAAATCTTGTCATGGCTAAAGGGGGGGCTTGCTCAGAGAGGTTGAGGAAGCCAATCCGTGGGCGAACCGCCTGTAACGAGGAATATACGTTTTGGTTTTGGTAGGGTGGAAAGTGGCAGGGAAAGCCAACTCATTCTATACTGTGATCTTGTCCTTCGCTGGAGCGAATTCCATGTCTTTGCGTCATCTCTTTTCCGTTTCACTGGTGAGTGCGTTGTCCTTATCTGCCTGCGCTTTAATGCCCCGTCCCCACAATACTCCTGATGCTCTGGTTCCGCCCGCCTCCCAGGTCATGGTGCTGGAAGCCATGGGGGCTGGGGTTCAAGTCTATGGATGTGAAAAAACGGCGGATGACCCAACGAAGTTTGCTTGGGTGTTACAGGGTCCGGAGGCTGATTTGTATGATCCCACGGGCAATCGCATCGCGCGGCATACGGCGGGGCCGACCTGGATTGGCATGGATGGCAGTTCGGTAAAGGGAACCGTGAGTGCTTCCCTCCCCGCCCCCAAAGAGACAGAAGACATTCCCTGGCTGCTCTTGACGGCAACGGAAACCAGCGGGAATGGGATTCTGTCCAAGGTAGCCAGCATCCAGCGGATCAACACCCGTGGTGGAATAGCTCCTCCGGCCAGCGATTGTGGTGCCCCTCAAGTGGGCAAGAAGAGTCGCGTTTCCTATACTGCCAATTATCGTTTCTACGCTACTAAACCCTAAAGCGGGTGGTGAGTGCGGTGAGACATCGTAGGGTGCTTCATCGTTGTGTAGTGTCGCAATCGTTTTCTGGAAAGAAGAGTAGATGATGAATAAATATTCCTTCGATAATTCTTTGGGACAGGAGTCCTATGATCCCATTTCCCGCCTGTTTCACTGGGGGGTGGTGGTGCTTTTGGTGGTGGAATTCTCACTGGCCTGGACCATGCCGGATGTGCACAAGGACACCCGTCCCGAGGGGTTGATTCACTGGCATCTGTTTTTCGGGACCCTGATTCTGGCTACGGTAATTTTGCGGATTCTCTGGCGCCTGACCCATGCGGCTCCGCCCGAAGTGTCCATGCCGCGCTGGCAGGTTCTGGCAGCTCAAGGGACCCATAAACTCCTGTATCTTATTTTGGTTATTCTGCCTCTCATGGGTTGGGCCAATGCCTCGTCGCGCGGTTGGGCGGTGAAATTCCTCGGAGTGGTCGGACTGCCCGCCCTTTCCCCCAAAGGCTCTTCATGGGGGCATGAGCTGGGTGACATTCATCAGGCCGTGGCCATCGGTCTGCTGGTAATCATCGGCATGCATGTCGCTGCGGCTTTTTATCATCAGAAAATTCTGAAGGATAATCTGTTGCGGCGTATGTTGCCGTCAAGGTTCTGAGTCGGAGCCCCCTTTCCTGCGGGCGGAAGAGGTTTTTCCGGAATTTTGGCAACAACTGTGAAGCAGGGATAGCACACGGGGAGGATCTCGATGGAGGTGGTGTTTCTGGGTTTCCTCTTTGGAGCGGCCCTAGCTTATGCGCGTTTGAATTGCTTCGATACCATCGTTGGCATGGCGCTCCTGAAAAATTTCACCATGGCCAAAACCATGGCCTTTGCCCTCGGTCTGGGGGTGGTCCTGATGCAGGCTGAAATCCATCTGGGTTGGGCCAGTTACCATATCAAACCATTGATTGTGCTGGGGTTGATCGGAGGAGGGGTACTGTTTGGCATGGGTATGGCCATTCTGGGCTATTGCCCAGGGACCATTGTTATTTCTCTGGGGCAGGGAAATCTCGATGCATTGGTTGGTATCATCGGTGGCCTTTTCGGTTCCCTGCTCTTTGCCGTTCTCTATCCAGGGCTTGCGCCCCTGCTGGGACCGGATCTGGGCACCCCTTCGGTGTCCAGCACGCTACATGATGCTGCGTTGTTTTGGCCCCTTACGCTGCTTATTGGTGTGATTTTCATGGGCTTGGCACTGGTTCTGCAGCGTATGGAAGGAGGTGGTTGGCGTTGGCTTCATGCCGCCGTGGGCCTGACCTTTCTCAATCTTTTGCTGAATTTGCCTGCAGTGGCTGGGCACCCCATGGGGGCCTCCACGGCTTTCCCGTTTGCCGTGATGGCTTTGACCCATCTGGGGGCGGAGAGTTACTGGCATAAAATTGCCGAACCTGGGGCATGGGAATTGCGCTTTCTTATCGGGGCATTTCTTGCAGGATTGGTTTTCTCACTCTATCAGCGACAGTTCCGCATCGTGGTGGTTCCCAGTCTTTGGGTGCGCTACCATGGCACCAGTGTAAGCAAACGGGGCATCTGGTCATTCGTTGGTGGGGTTCTGATCTTGTTTGGAGCGCGCATGGCAGGCGGTTGTACCTCTGGTCATATCATTTCCGGAGGAATGCAACTGGCCTTCAGTAGCATGCTGTTTGCGGCGGTGGTGTTTCCGGTTTTTCTCCTCACGGGACGGCTATTTTACCAGATGCGCGAAAAGCCCCGTCGTTCAGGGCGGGGATGAATAGCGCGGACGGCTATGCCGTCCCTTGGATGCTCAATGGGGTGTTTGTTGTTG
>JAAGNR010000075.1 GCA_010435995.1 Ferrovum sp.
CGGTCAGGGGAGAAAAAAATGACAGTTGAGCCCCCATGGCTGAGAGCAATGCCAGATTGGCTGGATAGAGAAAAGAAAATGCCTCGTCCCGAGCGACGGCAATGCGTACACCTGTCAGCCAAGGTTGGGGAATCAACTCTGCGCGGGGGGGCGAAAAGGTGACGGAAGGCACGTTTTTCAAGCAACGCAATGCCTCAGGCAGAGACTGGGCTGCGCGCTGAAGACGGCCATCGAGGTCAGGGATTTCGGTGGCCTGTACCAGTCCCAGATGTCGTTCCGGCAGACTCAGTGCCGGATCGCGTTGTAGGGAGCCCCACCAGGGCACTTCCGGAGGCAGGCTGGAGGCCAGCATCTGGGCATGGCGATCGCTGCCCACCCGGTTGGCCAAGATGCCAGCGAAGCGGAGACGGGGGTCGTAGCGCATCAGACCCAGGGCCAAGGCACCGAAGGTTTGTGCCATGGCCGAAGCATCCATGACCACCAGTACCGGAAAATCCAGAATCGTTGCCAGATCGGCAGAGGAGGGTGTTCCATCAAACAGCCCCATGACCCCTTCTACGAGGATCAGGTCCGCTTCCTGAAAGGCTTGTGCCACCTGCTGGCGGCATTCCTCCTCGCCGCCCATGAACAGGTCGAGGGTACCCACCGGATGGTTGCTGGCATGGGCCAGAATCATGGGGTCGAGAAAATCCGGGCCGGTCTTGAACACGCGTACGCGCAATCCCTGTTGGCGGTAGTGCCATGCCAGAGTAGCGGTGATCAGGGTTTTTCCCTGACCAGAGGCGGGCGCGGCAATAAACAGGGCGCGGGTCATGGGGGAAATTACAGGTCGATACCCGGTTGGGCGGCAATACCTGCGCGAAACGCGTGTTTGACATCGGCAATTTCGCTCACCGTATCTGCAGCTTCCAGCAAGGCAGGCGGTGCGGCACGGCCAGTGATCACCACATGTTGATGGGCTGGACGCGCGGCCAGCACGGGGAGTACTTCCTCCAGAGGCAGGTAGCCGTATTTGAACAGGTAGGTCATTTCATCGAGGATCACCAAACCCACGCTGTCATCGGCCAAGGCCAGTCGTGCCTTGTCCCAGCCGGCACGGGCGGCGGCGATATCCCGTTCCCTGCTCTGGGTTTCCCAGGTAAAACCTTCGCCACATTGTTCCCAGTGTATCTCTGACTGGCGCTGGAAGAACGTCTGTTCTCCCGTATCGCCCTTACCTTTAATGAATTGAAAAACCGCCACTTTCATACCATGCCCCAGAGCTCTGGCGGCCATGCCAAAAGCAGAACTGGATTTGCCCTTACCGTTTCCCGTCAGAACCAGCAGTAGGCCCCGTTGTTCAGTGGCACGGTCGATAGCTGCATCTACTACAGCCTTTTTGCGGATCATGCGGTCGGTATGGCGCTGTGACAGGCCTTTGTCATTACTCATGGTACGGATCTCTGGAAAATGATGATAAAGAGTCAGACCATTGCCATCTGGCTCTTGGGGAAGGGCTACACAAATCTTAGAGGTGCCGTGGCAGCTCCAAATCACGTAGGTTTGAGGCAGCAGTTGGGCGGTGAGAGCGCACTAACTGTTTTAGAATCATCCCAATTACGACATAACACACGGTGGCACCGATGACGGCGGGGCTATATTGCAGGAGTCGTGGCAGGAAGCCGAACACAGTGGGATGAGGGAAACGGCCGCTGAGAAAATAGAATCCCCCACTGGAAAACAGTTCTGCTCCCAGAGTGGCCAGGCAGACACCCAGAGAAAGCGCAAAGCCATCCCGCAGATGTTTCAGGGAAAGGCGTGCGCAGAGGCGACCGCTGAGCCACAGGGTGGCGCTGGCGGGCAGGAGCAGGGCGTAGGCTGGGGTAACGCAGTAACTGGACACCCCCCCTTGGGTAATGGCCCAGGCATCTACGCTGGCACCCAGAAGACAGAGTGCAGGAAAGGCCCAGCGCGAGGCGAGGAGCATTCCTGCCAGGAAAAATACCGCGAGGGAAGCATCGGGGAGGTGCAGCACTGGGGTCCATTGATGATTGCGTGTCACCATAAAAACAACGGCCAGCACTAAAAATAATCGGGCTTGGGAATGATTCCAACGGGACATGAGGGTTCTCCATAGTACATAGGGTGGAAATATAGCATTGATGAGGAACAGTCGGTGGAATCATTGCCACCGGCCAGGGTTTCAGGGAGCATAGCGCGCGGTCAGATAAAATCCTCGGCCCATTTGGTTGTACAGGTAGGCTGTTTGGTAATCCTTGTTGAGCAGGTTCATGACGGAACCCTGCAGGCGCCATTGGGGGTTGATGCGATACTCGGCACGCAGATCGGCGGTGGTGAACCCGCCCATGCGGTAAGTATTCCCTAGCCCATCATAACGCGCACTTTCGGCACGAATCGTTGTTCCTCCACTCCAAACGGCGCTGAAAGGTCGGTCAAAACTCAGGGAACCCGACTGGGGTGCGCGGCGTGGCAGATAGGAGCCATAGGTTGCTCCCGTCGTGCGGTCCGTGGCATCTAACAGGTCACCCACCGCCCGCACCGACCATCCCCAAAGTTGCGTCCCGTAGGTGGCTTCTACCCCGCGAATCAGGGCGTTGTTGATGTTCAGCGCGGAATAGGCAAAAGTCACAGGGTTGAGATAGGGTTCAATCAGGTTATTGATGCGGGTTTCATAAGCGTGCAGAGACCAGTCTCCCTGGTCCAGCTTGCCATTCAACCCGGTATCAAAACTGCCCGACGTTTCCGGACGCAAATTGGGGTTACCATAGCCTGGGTAATACAGATCATTGAAGGTGGGGGCCTTGAACGCCGTGCCGTAGGAAGTGGTGAACTTGACCCGTTCGCTCAGTGCATAGCCCCAGGCGGCACTGCCTGTGGTCCAGGTGCCGAATTGCTGGTTGATATCCCGGCGGGCTGAGAGTTGAAGTTCTTGAGGGCCGAATTGTCCCAGATACTGCAGAAACACACCGAGGTTGGCGCGGGAAGTCAGACCATAGGCGGTGGTGGCACTGGTGATTTCATCCGTCTGGTCATCCAGTCCGGCAACAATGGTCTGACCCGTGGCCAGAGTCAGGGTGTTTTGCCAGGTGGCACTGTTGCGCGTGGTATTGAACTGGCCACTCAGGGAATTGTTGTAAAAATTGCTTGAATCATCCTGGCTCTGGGCCACGCGCCACAGGGTTTGCCAGGTGGTGGTGGGATTCCAGGTCAAGCTCGCCCCCAGCACCTGCTGGCTGGTTTGCATCGGATAGTTGTACAGGCCGTAGGGACTGACGGGTGCGGAACCGGCATATTGACTGGTTCCCGTGGTATGGAGCCAGTTGACTTCGGCATCCATGCCATTGTCCAGATGCCATCCCATGCGCAGGCGTCCGGATTGATTGTGGTAGCCATCGTTGATATTGGGGTCGGGGGTGACTCCGCACCCGGCAAAGCTGGCATTGGTGCCATGACAGGCAGGAAATCCGGTGGTGTCGAAACCGGACACTCCACCGCTATACCAGCCACCATTTCCCATTCCGCCACTCAGGGAGGCGCTGCCCAATGTGGTGCCATAACTGCCTACGCCTGTACTTAGGGTGGGGCTAAAGGTGTCACTCCCTTTTTTGGTGAAGATCTGGATCACACCGCCGATGGCCTCAGAGCCATACAGGCTGGAGCGGGGGCCACGGACGATTTCGATGTGGTCGATCAACTCCACGGGAATATCCTGAAAGGCCGCTTGTCCGGTGGTGACAGAGCCAATTTTGATGCCATCCACCAGTACCAGAACATGATCGGCATCGGTGCCGCGCATGAAGACACTCATGCCCTGACCGGGTCCGCCGTAACTGGACACATCCATTCCAACCTGCCCGCGAAACAGGTCGAACAGAGTTTGAGCCTGACTGCGTTCAATGTCGGCCCGAGTAATGACCGTGACCGGGGAGAGACTGTCGCTGACAGTTTCGGGGGTGCGGGTGGCGGTAATGATGACCGGGTCCAGCGTGGGAATTCCCGTGTCGGCATGAGCCCATGAAACCGCCAGAGAAAGAAGGGGGGTAAAGCGCCAAAGAGGGGTGAAGCGGTGATGATACCAACGATGTGACATGACAATCTCCCTGTAATGAGTAACAGGGAAACACCAGGGGAAAAAAAGCCCAATAGCCTGAAAAAACGAGATATTGAACCCGAACACTGCCTCCCCGCAGTATTTCCGGTGCGCCAGACTATTCTGGCGACTTGATGCGTGGGGCCGGTCTCCGGGCTCGTTCCCATACTTCATCGTCTTCCCAATTCAGGAGCGTTAACCCCTTTGAATCAGTGACTA
>JAAGNR010000076.1 GCA_010435995.1 Ferrovum sp.
AGCCATCAGTTTAGGACCCCTCCTGAAACTGTCTTTCAATCCCCCTCTCGTCGAGGGGGTTTTTTTGTGCGCCAGTGATGTTTTATGAAAACGAAGATTTCGATAAACTGGGTTCGATGCTGGTGATGGCGGGGGTACTGGCCATCTCCCTAAAACCCAAGGGCGCGTAACGACGAAGGAGAGTAGAAGAGTTTGCTGTCAGTTTGGGGCGTGGGCAGTTATAAAATCAGTCCGGGAATTAGAGGTTGGCCGGGGTCAATTCTGATGCAAGTTCTTCAAGTGAAATTGCTTCGATATCAGCGGCCAGGTGGTAACGCTCGGTGCCTGGGTAAACCACAAATTTCTTTGCAGGTTGAAGATCCGAGCATGCTTCATGAAATCCACGCTCCAGTTTGGGCGCAAGGCTGCGTTTGATCTCAACTGCCCACTGAATCCCGTCTGGCCATGAGAGCAACAGATCGATTTCTGCACCTCCGCTGGTGCGATAAAAATGGCCTTGTACTGTGGGTGTCGCGCAATCAAGCAGGTTTTCGATGGCATAACATTCCCAACTCTGCCCTACGACAGGATGGGAAAGCAACGCTTCCTTATCAGGAATGTTCAGTAGCGCATGAACCAGACCGCTATCCCGCACATAGGTTTTGGGCGACTTTACCAGTCGCTTGCTCAAGTTGGCATGCCAGGGAGGAAGGCGGCGGACAAGCAGCATATCCACCAGCAAATCGAGATACCCGGCAGCAGTCTTGCCATTCACGCCCAGGTTCCGGGCCAGTTGCGCCGTATTTAGCAGGCCCCCCTGATGATGGGCAAGCATGCTCCAGAAGCGGCGCAGCGTTTCGGCTGCAATTCGAGGGCCGAACAGGGGAATGTCGCGTTCCAGGTAGGTGCGAATGAAATCCTGTCTCCAGCGCAAGCTACGCCCTGCATCAGGGGCCAGCAGGCTTTCAGGGAAGCCGCCGCGTACCCAGAGATCATCCATCGGCATGCCACGGGTTTCCAGTACATGAAATGGAGTGAGTTCAAGGTAAGCAATGCGGCCCGCCAAGGTTTCGCCTGACTGCCTGAGTAAGTCCAGGGAGGCAGAGCCGAGGAGCAGATACATTCCGGAGTTACGGCCAGCGCGCCGGCTTTGGTCTATGAGACCGCGCAATATTGGGAAAAGCCCCGGCGCACGATGAATTTCGTCAAGTATGACCAGCCTGTCTTGATGATCACGAAGATAAAGTTCAGGCTGCGCCAATTTGGCGCGATCCTGTTCGGATTCGAGATCAAGATAAAGCGCGTTATAGCGCTGGCCGATTTCCAGAGCCAGCGTTGTTTTGCCCACCTGGCGTGGGCCAAGCAACGCCACTGCGGGTGAATAAGCGATGGCATCTGAGAGTTGGGTAGCAAGAGAACGGAGAATCATCTGCGCAATTATGGAGTTCTGTTCCGTGAATTGCAAGGATATTCGTCGGGTAATGCCATGTTTGCGAAACTTCTGAAATTTGCGCGTCTGGCCAAGTCAACACGCCCGTATCACCGGGTGCACGTATGCCGCATCTGTTTATTGGCCCGTGCTTGACATTGACCTTGCGCTTGAATCTATCCACAATCCAGCTTTGTTTCCTTTGATTTTCAAGCCAAATCCATCACCCCAGCAGACGCACTAAAGCGCGTTGCCGAGTTCACCTCGATCATGCGACAACCTGCGGCGACCGGTAATACCTCGATGCGCCTCCACCGAGTGCATCATACTCCTTCCCAATCTTCCATTCGTAGTCCCGCCACGCGGCCAAATTCACCTGTATTGTGGGTAACCAGAGTGGCATCATGAGCGCGGGCGATGGCGGCAATCAGGGTGTCATTTGGACCGATGGGCTTGCCTTGGGCCAATAGGTCCGCGTGAATTTGCCCATAGTATTCAGCGCATTTATCGTCAAAAGGCAGACTTTGCAGCGGGGCGAAAAAAACTTTGAGCAATTGCAGATTGGCTTCTACCCTTTGACTTCGCCTTGCACCATACAGTAACTCTGCCTTGACCACGCTACACACAGCAATGTCTGCGGGAATATGTTGGCGAAAGTGTTGCAGGATAATCGGATGTTTTTCGTTGAGCAGATGGATGCAGACATTGGTGTCGAGCAGATAAATCATTTGATTTCCAGCCGCTCTTCCAAGGGCAATGGAGGCATACGCTCGAGAGGCGCGCCTTCCCATTTTCCAAAAATGTCAAAATAGCCTTCCGGCCAACCTGCGCAGGGGCTTGCATCGCGTCTTACCAGTTCCGCCAGATAACGAGAAAGGCTCAGACCAGACTGCGTGGCCTTGTGATGTGCTTGTTTCGCAAGCTCTTCAGGAACATAACAGTGCAATTGAGCCATGGGATTCTCCTTGTATATGTGCTATATGTGTATTTTAGCAAAATCAGTCGACAACCGCAGGTCATCCGGATGATCGGTTCCGGAAAGACGGCGCTGATCGGTTCCCTGGGGCCGGTGACCACCCTGTATCTGGCCCATGTATTTCTGGGCGAATCCTTGCATAGTATTTCGTTGATCAGATGGATGCGGCCACATATCTTTGCGTGGCAAATATCCTTGTGGTGGTAGCGTGCTTAACACATTGACAGTTCTTCCAATCTTCCGTACATTCGATCCCATGACCTCCTGCAACGCCCTTTTGGGCGACTTCCTGATTTCCAAACGACTGCGACTGTGGACTTGTCCTCATCCCCAGCGCAGCGCTTTCACGCCACTTTGAATTTTACGAAACCGCTGCGGGTCTGACCGCAAAGGTTTCTCATCCTCGCTCCAAGGCCCGCATTCACCATGAA
>JAAGNR010000077.1 GCA_010435995.1 Ferrovum sp.
CCAAGCAGATCTTGTTGCTCGTTGTTGAGCGGAGTGGTCTTGAGCAGGGTTCCAATGCCGATAATGCCGTTGAGGGGCGTACGAATTTCGTGACTCATGTTGGCGACAAAGCGGGTTTTTGCGGCGCTGGCTTCCTCTGCTTTTTGACGTGCTTCATTCATTCGGTTGATCAGTGCGGAGACGTAAATTGGTAAGGCGAACAACATGACCAGCACGCTATAAGCAATGGACGGGTGGTTTTGCCAATAAGGGTTAATCTGGATTGTTACCAAAAAACCTACCATACTCAACAGTTGGGCATGAAATAGATATTTTTTTCCAAATCTAAATCCGTTGCCGAATATGACCCATAAATAAACGCCCACCAACATTACACCGACTTCACCGGTAAATGCCATAAATAATGTCGTTCCTCCTTGGTCGATCCAGGCCCCAGCCAACCGGCGGATGACGGAAGTTTTCTGGGTAGATAGGATGGCACTAAAGAGTATCAAGGCGAGCAATAGAAAAATGCCGAGAATTTTGAAGGCGATGATGTCGTTATAAGTTAGTGCAGTGCGGGTAATGTAGCGATAGAGCAAGTACACGAGAATGGCCAACCCCATGCCCAATCGGATCAAAGATTGCTCAAGTTCAACCCGGTCACATTTTGCCAAATGTTCGGCGAAACGGTCCTTGAATGGTTTTCCCATGGGTGATGGCCTACTCATTCGGCAATGGGTGAGAAGTCGTGCTGCAGATCGTGTGGATGGGCATGACGTTATGCAATTTAAGAGAGGTTCAAGGATCCCTGAGCGGTGTGAATGCCAGTAGGCCCATGGTGAGATGCTTGGGGAGTACTCCCGGATTCGGCCAGTATCTGCTTAGCCGTTGGCATGTTCTGCACGGATTTTTTCCACGGATGTTCGCAGAGAAAGGAATACCTTGACCAACTGGGGGTCAAAATGCCGGAGGCTTTCCTTGACCAAATACTGCATGGCCGATTCAATATCCCACGCCGATTTATAGGGTCGAGTGGTGGTGAGGGCATCGAATACATCGGCTATGGTCACAATCCGCGCAGAGAGCGGGATGGCTTCCCCTGAAATGCCAAAGGGGTAGCCTGAACCGTCGTAGCGCTCATGGTGTGCCAGGGCAATTTCCCCCCCATTCTGCAGGTATTTGGAGGGACTGTCTTGCAGAATGTCGTGACCAATTTGTGGGTGCTGGCGCATGATGGCGATTTCTTCTTCCGAGAGGGGGCCGGTTTTGCGCAAGATACTATCCGGTATGCCAATTTTCCCAATATCGTGAAGGGGGGCGGCAAACTCGATGATATCCACTTCCTCTTCGGTTAATCCAATTGCCTCTGCCAGCAAGCGACTATAACTCGACATGCGTAACAAGTGTTTGGCCGTATCGGTGTCACGGTACTCGGCGGCACGGGCGAGGCGCATCAGGGTTTCTTTTTCGCGGCAATGGATCTGTTCGGTGGCTTGATTCACCAAGTCTTCCAGCGACAGGTTTCTGTCCTCCAGAATCAACTGTTGTTGTCGTAGGATCAGGAGATTGCGGCAGCGTGCAAAACACTCGTGCATATCCACGGGTTTGGATAGAAAATCGGTCACGCCCGCGTCCAGTGCCTCGTTGCGGGTCTCCTTATCCTTCTTGATGGTGATCATAATGACCGGAACGTGCTGATAACCCGGTACTTGTCGCAAGCAGCGAATAAATTCTATACCATTCATGCCGGGCATGAGATAGTCTACCAGTACCAAATTGGCCGTATGGGTAGCTGCCCAAGCCAAGGCGACAGCAGGGGAAGATTCTTCACGTACCTGGATATTCGTGCTGATACTGCGAACCACTTGGGCCAGAATGGTGCGACTCGTGGCTTGGTCGTCAAGGACCAAGACCCTACTGGTGGTGGGGTCTGACGCAAGATAATGGGGCATGGTCTCTTTTGAAGTTATGGGATATCGATATAATATCCGGTGGATGTAAAGGGGTGTTGAAAATCGTCTCATTGAGATTAGAACGGATAAGTTGTCATTGTATTTTGAAACAGCTACAATCGGGGAAGATCAATGTATTTTTACCTGCCCGTCGCACTGAGGGGCGTAATTTCCGAGTCCGTATGTTTCGAAAAAAACAAATTAAGCCGTTGAGAAATCAACGGTTTTTTTGTTCCTGAGGGTTTTCATGTTAGATAGATTTCGTGTGTTATCCCAGACGTGGGTGGCCAAAGTGGTTTTGGGCCTGATCACGGTTCCTTTTGCCCTGTTTGGTATGGAGTATTATTTTCGTCAGTCTGGTGGCGGAGGCGATGTCCTGAAGGTCGATGGAACGACCGTCAGCCAGAATGAGTTTCGGGAGGCATTGCGCAATCAGCAGCAGCAGATTCAAGATTCCGTGGGTCGGGATCCCGCATATCTGAATTCACCCGCGTTACGTTATGAAGCCATGAACGCCCTGATTAACCGGCAGATTTTGCTGAAATACGCGGCTGATAAACATCTTGTGATTCCGGATGAACTTCTGGCAGATGAGATTTCCCGGGTTGAGGTTTTTCAGGAAAACGGCAAGTTTTCCCGGCCCCGCTACGAGCAGGTATTGCACGCCCAGGGGTTGAACGCAGTGCAGTTCGAAGAGCGGCTCCGGTCTGATCTTGAAGTGCAATTGGAGCAGGAATCCCTGACGACCACCGCCTGGGTTCCCCAAGTGACCCTGGATGCTTTCCTCCAACTGGATGGACAAATTCGCGCCGTATCCACGGTAGAGTTGTCACCTGCGTCATATCTCAAGCAAGTCAAACTGGACGAGGGGGCCATCAAAAAATATTATGATGCCCACTCGAATGATTTTCGTGTGCCGGAACAGGTGTCGGTTCAATATCTCGCGTTGTCGGCGGATCAATTGACGGCAACGGTAGAGGTGACTCCCGAAGAGGTGAAGAAGGCCTATGATGATCCGGCCAATCAATCTCGCTGGAATGGCAAGGAAACGCGGCGTGCTCGACATATTTTGTTGACGGTTCCCAGTGGCGCCACTCCTGCTCAGCGGCAGGCCATTTTGGCACGGGCTCAAGGGCTTTTGGCTCAGATCAAGGCCCATCCTGACCAGTTTGCCACGCTGGCCAAGGACAATTCACAAGATCCGGGATCGGCACAACAGGGGGGGGATCTGGGGTTTTTTGCACGCGGTGTGATGACTCCCCCCTTCGAAAATGCGGTGTTTTCTCTGCATAAAGGCGAAATATCCGGCCCTATAGAGACAGATTTTGGCTACCATCTGATTCAGTTAGAGGATGTCCGTGAGGCCACGCACCGTTCTCTAGAAGAGGTCACTCCGTTATTGACGGCGGAACTTCGGAAGCAGAAGGCGGCACAAAAATTTGCCGAGTTGGCGGATAGTTTCAACACTCTGGTCTATGAGCAGTCTGGAAGTTTGCAACCGGCGGCAGATAAATTTCATTTGCCGTTGAAAACTGAAAACGGGATAGAGAAAGAGCAAAAAACGGGGTTCTGGGCCAATCCAAAATTGCAAGAAGCGCTTTTTTCCAGTCCGGTGCTTAAGGATCATCGCAATACTCCTGCCATAGAAGTTGCCCCTGGTCTCTTGGTGGCGGCGCGGATTACGGCGGATCAGCCCTCTGCGCTACAGCCCTTGGAACAGGTCTCCTCCCGTATAGAGCAGAAACTTACTCAAGAAGAAGCTTCTCATCTGGCACATCAAGCTGGTGAGGCCCTATTAAAAGACCTGCAAAGCGGCAAGAATCCGTCATTGAACTGGTCTGGGGAGCGACAGTTGACTCGCCAACAGGCTTTCGCCGGGGGCTTGCCCGCCGCTTTGGTGACCCCCGCATTTCGTCTGGATGAGCATCATTTGCCGGGCTATGGTGCTGCGCCCACAGCAGATGGAGGGTTTGCTCTGGTGCGTGTTACGGAAGTGTTGCCTGGGCGTACGGATGAATCAGGAAGCCGCAAAGAGGCTGAGGCGGGATTGACGCGGGCGTATGCCGATGAGGCGATGGCGGAGTTTATGACCGGATTGAGGCAAAAAGCCACCATCCAGGTCCTGGATAAGTCGGTCTTAGGAACGCCGCCACCGCAATAGTCGTGAAGTCCCGCCGTTACCCGGCCATGCCGGGGACGGTGCTTGAAAAGCCCGCATCCACATGAACAATTTCTCCCGTGATGCCGGAAGCCAGGGGGCTGCATAGGAAAGCGGCCACGTTGCCCACTTCTTCGATGGTCACATTGCGGCGCAGGGGAGAGGTTTGTTCCACATAACCCAGGATCTTGCCAAAGTCACCGATCCCGGCAGCGGCCAGAGTCTTGATCGGTCCTGCGGAAATGCCGTTGACACGAATGCCTTGCCCCCCCAAACTTTGCGCCATGTAACGTACACTGGCTTCCAGGCTGGCTTTGGCCAGACCCATGACGTTGTAGTTGGGGATCGAGCGTTCTGCCCCCAGGTACGATAGGGTAATCAGTGCCCCCTGCCGACCGGCCATGAGCGGGGCTCCGGCTTTGGCCAAGGCGGCAAAACTGTAGGAACTGATGTCGTGAGCCATGCGAAAGTTTTCGCGGGTGACCGAGTCGAGAAAACTTCCAGAGAGGGCTTCGCGGGGAGCAAAGGCAATGGAGTGAACGATCCCATCCAGACCATCCCAGTGGGTTCCCAGCGATTGAAATAACTGCTCGATATCACTGTCCAAGGCCACATCGCAGGGATAAACAGCGGTTACCCCGAGTTCGGCGGCAAGTTTTTCAGTCCTCCCGCGCACCGCTTCTCCTTGATAGGTGAGCGCCAGTTCTGCGCCCTCCCGTTGCATGGCTCGGGCAATTCCCCAAGCGATGGAACGATTGCTGAGCAATCCGGTAATCAAAATTTTCTTGTTGGCCAAAAACCCCATGAACGATTCTCCTCTACAAGGGCGTCATGATAAACCATTCTCGTTCTGAAAGAAGCAGGGACGCGGTAGAATGGCACCATTTGGTCTGGGGCCGGGGATTTTCAGAAAGGATCGAGCCAGTGGTAATGAGGAAAGCGGTGACCATGGAGTGGAGGACGAGGAGCAGGTGCTGGGGGTTGATATTATGGGGTTGTCTCTGCTGTTCTCTGCCGGGACAGGCGGAAGAGAACCTCAAGGTATTGCATGTTGCCATCTCATCCGCAGAAACGGGTTTTGATCCGGTCATGACCTCCGATCTCAATACGGCAGCCATTGAACAACAAATCTTCGAATCTTTGCTGACCTATGATTATCTGGCACGTCCGGCCAAACTCGTGCCGCGTCTGGCCGCCTCGATGCCCGTGGTGACCGAACAGGGGCGCACCTGGACCTTTACCCTGAAAACCGGGGTGTACTTTTCTCCGGATAAGGTTTTTAAGGGGCGCAAGCGCGAACTGAATGCGGCCGATGTCGTGTATACCCTGATGCGCTTTATGGACCCTGCGAATCGTTCACCCTACAAATTTCTGCTCGATGGCAAAATCGTTGGACTCGATGAACGGGCGGAGCAAGCCCGAAAATCTGGGCATTTTGACTATGACAGTCCGGTAGCAGGCTTGCAGGTGCTCGACCCCTATCATCTGCGGGTGCACCTCAAAACACCGGATTATAACTTTGGACATGCCATGGCCCAGCCCATGATGGGCGTGGTGGCACGGGAAGTGATTGACGCCTATGCCGGAGATACGGCGTCCCATCCCGTGGGGTCTGGCCCTTATCAATTGGCGCAGTGGGTGCGCTCGGCGCGCATCCAGTTGGTGAAAAATCCTTACTATCGCCATGAAGTCTGGCACTTTGTCCCGACTCAAGACGCAGGTGATCAGAGAGTGGTGGCGCAGATGGAGGGGAAAGTCATCCCCCAGATCGATCGCATCGACATTCAGGTGGTGGAAGAGGCCCAATCTGCCTGGCTCAGTTTTGGCAAGGGTGAATTAGATATTCTGGGCATTCCAGCACAGTTTTCCCCTCTAGCACTAGACCATGATCAATTGCGTTCAGACTGGGCTGATCGTGGAGTTCGGCTGGACCGTATCATCGAACCGGCGATTGCTTATTATTTTATCAATCAGCAGGATCCCCAATTGGGAGGCATGAGCCCCGCGCGCATCGCCCTCCGGCGCGCATTGTTTCTGGCTATTAACGATGACGAGATGATTCGTGTCATCAGTAAGGGGCAGGCGTGGCGTAATGCTTATCCGATTCCGGCAGGGGTGGCGGGTGCGGATCCGTCTTACCAGAGCATGCTGAATTTTGATCCGGTGCTGGCCAATCGCCTGTTGGATGAATTTGGCTACCATCGGGATGCTTCAGGCTATCGCCAATATCCGGATGGTCAGCCTCTGGTGGTACGTTATACCACTGGCGTTTCCTCGCAGGATCGGGAACTCGATGAGGTCATGAAAAAATCTCTTGACCGCATCGGAGTACGTTTTGTCAGTGAAAAATTGAAATTTCCCGACATTATCCGGGCTGAGCGGCAATGTCGCATACAAATGCGCTTATCCGGCTGGATTGCTGACTATCCGGATGGAGACAATTTTATGCAGCTCTGGTATGGCCCTCATATTCATGAAAATAACGCCAGTTGTGTGCAGGATCCAGAGTGGGACCGGTTGTATGAGCAGACGTTGACATTGCCTGATTCGCCTCAGCGGGATGCATTGTATCATCGGCTGGCGCGGCGTTTGGAACTGATGGGGGTGACCAAGGTCAGCACCTCTTCAGTGCGTAATGTGCTTTCTCAGCCTTGGGTGTTGGGCTACAAAGCGCACCCCATTTTGCCGTCGGTTTGGTCTTATCTCGATGTGAATACCAGCCATGGATCAGGGCACTGATTGTTACAGATGGAGTGTGGGATGAATGGATTAGGATTCTTTGTGCGGCGCTTGGGACAAGCCATCCTCACCTTGCTGGGAGTGATTCTCTTGGTATTTGTCTTGTTCAACTGGGTGGGCGGCGATCCCGCCACGATTTTGGCTGGGAAGATGGCCAGTGCACAGGATATTGCCAATGTGCGTCATCAACTGGGAACGGATCGTCCCTTATGGGAGCAAGGATTGATTTTTTTGCGGCAGGTACTGACCGGTAATTATGGCAACAGCTGGGCGACTCAGGAGCCCGTGGCCGACATTTTTCGTTCCCGTCTGGGTCCCTCGTTGACGTTATTGATTCCCATGCTGTTGCTGGAGACGGGGGTAGCTGTGACGGTGGCCTTATTGGTTGCGGCACTGCGGGGATCCTGGTTTGATCGCGGGGTGCGGGTGGTGAGTACGGTGGCCATGTCTGTCAGTTTGCTGGTGTATATTTTGGTGGGCCAATATGTTTTTGCCTATCTTTGGGGCTGGTTTCCGGTCAAGGGGTGGAGCGATTCCTGGCGACTCAATCTCACCACTTATGCCGTGCTTCCCATTTTATTGGGGCTTTTGGTGAGCATCGCTCCCTCCATTCGACTCTATCGTTCCTTTCTCCTCGAGGAGATTCAGCAGGACTTTGTGCGAACTGCTCGTGCCAAGGGGCTCTCGGAAATGCGTATTCTCTTTGTTCATGTTTTGCGCAATGCCGCCATTCCCATTGTGACCAATGTGCTGATGGGTTTGCCTGGTTTGCTGACGGGAGCATTTCTATTGGAACGTTTCTTTGCCATTCCCGGGATTGGACGGGAAATTATCCTGGCGGTGGAGCGCAGCGATTTTCCCTTGATCAAGGCGACCACGGTATATGTGGCCATGGCCACCTTATTGGTCAATTTTGTCGGCGACCTGATGTATCGCTGGCTTGATCCTCGTGTTCGCCTGGAATGATTCCCATGAGTCAACCCATTCTTTCCCCTGTGCACTACTCTCCGGGCTTATGGCGTCTGGCGGCCCAGCGTTTGTGGAGCGATGCCATTGGGCGCTATTCATTTCTGGTGGTGGCTGGGTATTTGCTGGTGGTGGTAGCGGTTTTGTTCGGCTGGGTAGCGCAGGATTGGGACCGTGAAGTGGCCGTCAACTATGCGCCACCCAGTGGCTGGGTGACTGCAGCCAATCGGGTGGTGGTTCCTCCTTCCACCCTGGTCGTTTCCGGCCCCGTTCCCTTATATGGCTGGACGGATCCCCTGGAACCCCAGTGGTCTCAGGCCCAAACCTATGCGCGGACAGCATCTCGGGAAGCGCCCCATTATCTGCTGACACTGCCTTTTGGTGCGGACAAGTGGGGGCGAGATGTGGGAAAAAAATTACTCAAGGGGACCCAGACCTCCGTATGGGTGGGTTTGGTATCCGCTTTGGTGGCCACCCTTCTGGGAACCTTTTTGGGGGCGCTGGCTGGCTATTACGGTCGTTGGACGGATGATGCCCTGAACGGACTATATGGGGTTCTGACGGCCATCCCGTATCTTTTGCTGGTCTTTGCTGTAGCGGCAGTATTCCAGCAAAAGGGAGTGGGGACGTTGATCTTGATTCTTGGGTTGACCGGCTGGACCGGCGTATTTCGCCTGGTTCGGGCCGAATATTTCAAGCATCGGTCACGGGAATATGTGCTGGCTGCCGGTGCTCTGGGCGCTTCCCATGGGCGGCGTATATGGATACATATTCTGCCCAATGTGAGTCATATCGTGTTGGTTCAGTTTTCGCAGAACCTGGTGGGATTCATCAAGTCAGAAGTCATTTTGAGCTTTCTGGGATTTGGAGTTCCCGTGAGCTCCGTATCATGGGGCAGTATGCTCAATGAAGCCCAAAATGAACTGATACTGGGGAAGTGGTGGCAGTTGGCGGTAACGGCGGTTGCCATGGCGATATTTGTGACCGCTGTCAGTTTGTTGACGGATGCGATGCGCGATGCCCTCGACCCGAGGTTACGCCAATGACGGTACCTTTGCTCGAAGTTCGCGATTTGAGAATTTCTTTTGTGGCGGCCCATGATCCTCCTGTAGAGGCGGTGCGGGGTGTGAGCTTTCGGGTCCCAGACCATTCGACGGTGGCTTTGGTGGGCGAGTCAGGCAGCGGTAAGTCGGTTACGGCCTTGTCCATTTTACGGTTACTTCCACCGGAGAACACGCGTATTGACCCCGCGAGCAAAATTCTCTGGGAGGGGAAGGATATTTTGCAAGGCAATGGGAGGAGCGTGCGTGCACTGCGCGGAAAATCCATTGGCACCATTTTTCAGGATCCCATGAGTGCGCTTAATCCCGTCTTGTCCATCGGCATGCAGTTGATGGAGCCCCTACGCTTGCACTTGGGTCTGTCACGGCGTGAAGCACGGTCACGGGCCGTGGAATTGTTGTTGCGGGTGGGGATAGACGATGCGGAAAAGCGTCTGGAATCCTATCCCCATCAACTGTCCGGAGGGCAACAGCAGCGGGTGATGATTGCTATGGCCATCAGCACCCATCCGCGCTTGTTGATTGCGGATGAACCCACCACGGCGCTGGATGTGACGGTGCAACGACAAATCATGGATTTGCTCGGAGAGTTACAGCAACAATTGTCCATGGCCATCCTTTTTATTACCCATGATTTGGCTTTGGTGGGTGAATTTGCCCAGGAAATTGTGGTCATGCGCGGGGGAGAAGTGCAAGAAGTGGGGAACTGTAGCGCGGTTCTGAGCAATCCGCACAGTGCCTATACCCGGGCTTTATTGGCGTGTCGTCCGCCCTTGGAGGACTGTCCGGCGCGTTTGCCGATGATGGGGGTGGAGGGTAATCTGATCATGCCGCAGGGGGGGCAGCGTGCTGAATCACCCGGCGGGCCCCCCATTCTGGAAGTCGACGGGGTGAGCAAGCGTTACGACCGCCCAGGAAAGCTCTGGCGCAGGAACTTCATGGTCGCCCTGGCCCCTGTAAGTTTTACCCTGTTACAAGGGAAAACTCTGGGTGTTGTGGGGGAGTCTGGCTCTGGAAAATCCACCTTGGGTCGCATAGTGGCAGGAATTCTCGCGGCAAATGACGGGACCCTTCGCTTTTTTCCCCCAGAGGGAAAGGGGAGCGCGTCCTCGGCGCGGCGTGTGCAGATGGTCTTTCAGAACCCGTTTTCTTCCCTCAATCCCCGTTTTACCGTGGCGCAGATTCTTACCGAACCCCTGTTGCTTCACAGCATAGGGCAAAACCGGGGGGAACGCTTGGCTCTGGCTCAACAGTGGCTGGAACGCGTGGGATTGTCTGCTCAGGCCTTGGGGCGATATCCTCACGAGTTTTCTGGCGGCCAACGTCAACGTATTGCCATTGCGCGCTGCCTGACGTTGAATCCGCGGATTTTGATTTGTGATGAATCGGTGTCGGCGTTGGATGTTTCGGTGCAAGCACAGATTTTAAATTTATTGCGCGATTTGCAGGATGAATTGCATATCAGTTACTTGTTCATCTCCCATGATCTGGCGGTGGTCCGATTCATGGCAGATGAAGTTTTGGTGTTACAAGGGGGCAAAGTGGTAGAGCGCGGGCCAGTGGAACAAATTTACCACGCTCCCCAACACCCTTACACGCAGAAACTGCTCCAGGCTATTCCACGGGGAGTGAAACCCTATGGAGGTTCTTTAGTTTGAGGAGGAAGGCGGACTTTTGTGAGAGTGAGTCGGTTTTTTGGTTTTTGCAGTAGAAGAATGGTGGGTGCTGTGAACGGGCGTAGTTTTGGCCGAGTGTTTTGTGGAACTCCCGTGATTTTTATGGGAGTGATGGGTTCGATGGCTGGAGGTGGACGAATGGTTGGACGCCATGGCGCGTTTCGCAGATTTTTTGTGAGACCCTGAGGACATGGGGAGTTCGGACTCGGGGGTTCCTTCGACCACGGTTTCGGGAGATGAAGACGGAGGCGCTGTTTCATCCTCGGAAGGGGTCGATGTCGGAACGAGGATGACGCCGCCGCCGGCCACTCTTTTGCTGGGTGCAATGCCATTGACCCGTTTCAATTCTTCGCTGCTCATGCCATATTGTTGGGCGACCCGGTCGAGAGGTTCACCCTGATGTAATTTTCGGGTTTGCCACGAGACCAGTTTGACTTCCGGGTCAGCAAGACGTGCCACAAACTGACCTGCTGCGGTCACAGGAACCAGAATGGTTTTTTCGCTGTTGGCATTGAGGCGAATGAGGGGGCGATTGAATCCGGGGTTCAACATCAAAAAATCTTCCTCACTCATGTCGGCAAGTTGCGCGGCTACTTTGGTATCCAGTTGCTTATGGGTGGTGATGGCGGAAAAGTAGGGCTGGTCAGGAATGGGAGGGAGAATCAGGCCGTAGTGTTCTGGTGCCAGAATGATGGCTTTGGCCGCGAGCAGGCGCGGCACATAATTGCGGGTTTCATCCGCCAGATTAAGGTGGGCGTAATCGGTGGGAAGATGGCGGGCCGCATTGTAGGCGATTTCCCTGCGGATTTTTCCTTCTCCGCAGTTGTAACCGGCGAGAGCCAGGTCCCACTCATGGAATTCGTCGTAGAGCTTCTGCAGATAGTCGAGGGCACTGTAAGTGGTGGCGACGATGTCCTTGCTGCCATCGTACCACCAGTCTTGATGCAAACCGAACACACGTGCGGTGGAAGGGATGAATTGCCACATGCCGGAAGCCTGGCTGCGTGACAATGCGTGGGGGTTATATGCGCTTTCTACCAAGGGCAACAAGGCAATTTCCGTGGGCATACCCCGGCGTTGCACCTCGCTGACGATGAAATACAAATACAGACGGCTGCGGTTCAGGGTTCGCTCTACATAGTCGGGGCGGGCACTGAACCAGGCAATATGCTTGGCAACCAGTCGATTGTCCGTCTGGTCGGGCATGGAAAATCCACTGCGAATCCGGTCCCAGAGATCGCCCGGAGTAGCCTCGTCGCTTGCTGCCAGCG
>JAAGNR010000078.1 GCA_010435995.1 Ferrovum sp.
AAACCACCCATAGGCGCTGCCTCCATCGGGAGCTATGGTTTGTACGATCTGGTGCAAAGCGGATGGGGTATAGGCGGCTTCTGGAATACCGGTCAAAGCAAGGCGAGAGGCAGACCAGAATACGGAAAAGTCGGAAAGAATTTGAAACCCATGGGGGTTGACGAGATTTGATCTGCTAATAATTCCGCCGGTCATGATCAGAAATCCAACTACCCCGGCGAATAAATAGAGTTTGAGGCGCGTGGCATTGAGCCAGTGCTTTTTTGTCACATGAGCCGCGCTCAGCATCTGTCTTCGTCCGGGAATGACAGCAAGTTTACGGAATATGCGAGAAGATACTCTTAACACCGCTCATTGGTCTAGGGAGCCATCTGCACTGGCCTACGTTGAAGTCAGGGCTGTGGTGGAGTAGCGTACCCACAGGTGATGATCTGTCTCAGGAGCCAACATGACCACATCCTCTGCGGCGTTGGCATTTTCTACGCAGACCATGTGAAGATAGCCGTTCTCACCCAGATCTCCCATTTTTGCAGCTTTTTCAATCCAGGGGTTCCATACCACTGTGGAAGCGCTGCCACGCTTTGCGATGTGAATCTGGCGTTGCATTTGGGGATCTTCGATCACCACATTGTGCGTGGTTCCAAGATAAATTCGGTCGGTTTCTTGGGTAAAATTCACCGCCCCTTGCTGGACCTTGCAAACTCCGCCGTCCACTTTATCCAGATAGGAACATCCATCCAGACCATGAAGACGAACAGTGCGAATATCACCCACCTGAAAGTACGTATGGAGTGCCTGACCGAGGGTTAGGGGATGGTTCCCCTGGTTGCGTGTCACGAGATCCACCTCCAGGTGTGCGCCGATGGTGATGTGGCTCTCCAGAGTGGAGGCATGGGGCCATTGGTTTTTGGGTGTGGCGGATTCTGGTAGGTGGAAGACGAGTTTTGTCGTTCCGTCAGGCCGTGATTCCACCCCGGAAATTTCCCACAAGGTGGTGCGGGCAAAGCCATGTGCTGGAAAGTCTCGCTGCGTTTCATGGGGGCCAAACCAAGGCCAGCATACGGGGGCCCCGCCCCGAATCGACTTGCCGGGGAGGAAGGAGGCCGCCTCCGACAGCCAGATGACGGGGGCTTCTCCCTTTGGGGACCAATGTATGATTTGAGCACCTTGGAGGGCAATGCGGGCAGTGGCTTGGGGATTGGTTACGTCCACAAAAACAAAACCATTGGGTTCCTGGCTGAAACTGACCTGATGTGGGATGCCGTAGCGACGATTCAATTCGGTAATGCGTTCCACGTTTTCTCCTTGGCAAAGACGGGTAGAAGGGGTTGTGATCGGTTGATCGTCCAGTGTTCCCAGCGCAAGGTCCAGTATGTTGTAAAACTCGGCCCCGATCAACCCATTTGTACGCATATGCCGTTATTCGAGCCGGTTTTCCCACCATGAACCCCCGAAGACAATCCTTCATGGATTATCATGAGCACCATGGATAAAAATGAAATCTGGGATGTGATTGTCATTGGTGCAGGAGCCGCAGGCATGATGTGTGCTGCTCAGGCGGGGCAGCGTGGACGAAAGGTATTGTTGCTGGACCATGGGCGCAAGCTGGGGGAAAAAATTCGCATTTCCGGAGGAGGGCACTGCAATTTCACCAACCTGTACTGTCGTCCGGAAAACTATTTATCCCAAAACCCGCACTTCTGTCGCTCGGCCCTGGCGCGTTTTACCCCCCAACATTTCATTGTCTTGGTCGAGCGTTACGGCATCCGCTACCATGAAAAGACTCTGGGGCAATTGTTTTGCGATGGCAGTGCCCGTCAGATTATCGAATTGCTGCGCAGTGAATGCGACCGGGGACAGGTATGTTGGCACATGCCTTGTGAAGTTCAGGCGGTGACTCGGAGTCAGAAAGGATTTCAGGTGGATACCCCTCAGGGACAATACAAATCGCGAGCTTTGGTGATGGCCACTGGGGGGTTGGCGGTTCCGGCCGTTGGGTCAACACCCCTAGCTTATCGGATCGCCGAGCAATTTGGTTTGGCGGTGATTCCACCTCGCCCTGCTTTGGTACCCCTGGCTTTGGAACCTGAAACTCTGGCCCAGTTGGGGGATTTGTCTGGCGTGTCTCTGGAAGTGGAGGTCTCCTGTGGAACGGGGCGTTTTCGCGAATCTATGCTATTCACCCATCACGGAATTTCGGGCCCAGCTGTGTTGCAAATTTCATCCTATTGGCGCAGTGGAGATTTTCTTTCCATCAATCTATTGCCAGACCATGATGCCCCCGTTTGGCTCGGTGAGCATGGGTCGAGTCGGGTCCGGATCGATAACCTGCTGGCTGAAATATTGCCGCGCAGATTTGCGCAGCAATGGTGTGCAGCGCACGAATGGTCAAAACCCGTTTGTCACTATTCCCCACCGGAGCTGCGACAGATCGGCTCAGCTCTTGGAAACTGGCAGATTCGCCCTGCGGGATCCCTAGGATATAACAAGGCGGAAGTCACCTTGGGAGGGGTGGATACGGCGGGATTGTCGTCCAAGACCATGGAATCCAAGGCCGTACCAGGCATGTATTTCATTGGTGAAGCTGTGGATGTGACGGGGCATCTGGGCGGATTCAACTTTCAGTGGGCCTGGGCGAGCGGTCATGCAGCCGCACAAGCGGTATGAAGATAAGAAAGACATGCCAACATCTGTGTTACTCAGCCTCCGGTGAATGAACTCAAGCCTGATCGAGGACTAAACTATTGCGAAATAGTGCCGAAATGATAGATCTGGATGTTAGACTGAAGTGCGGTCAGGGGCGTCTCCTTAATATTTCTTGAGGGGGGGGTATTTTCAGTCCTGATGGAGTGTTCTGAAGAGTGACATGACCTGTTTTTAGATTGATAGTGAAGGGGGAGAATGGTGATGTTTGACTTTTCCAAGAAAAACGAAGGGCGAATCCATGTATTAGAACAGGAGATGCTGCCACTCAAGGCGGTGTTTAACGCCTTGAAGCGCAATATGGCAGAAGTCGAATTTTCCATGGACGGCACGATCATCGAAGCCAATGCTTTGTTTTGCCAAGCAATGGGTTATTCGGAAAGTGAAGTCAAGGGGATGCATCATCGAGTCTTGTGCGACCCTGAATATGTAACAAGTCAGGACTATACAAACTTCTGGTCTCGTTTGAAACAGGGCGAATCGTTCAGCGGCAAGTTCATGCGCTTCAAGCGTCAAGGTGAAGTGGTCTGGTTCGAAGCAACTTACTTTCCTGTGGCCGATGCTGCGGGAAATATCGTCAAGGTGGTCAAAATTGCGATTGACGTGACGAAGCAGGTGTTGGAGGTTGAACATCTCAGAAATATTTCGACGGCCCTAGATCAGTCTATGGCAGTGATTGAATTCGATATGCAGGGCAGGGTGATCAGCGCCAATTCCAATTTTCTTGAGCTCATGGGGTATCGTCTGGATGAGATTCAGGGCCAGCATCACCGAAAGTTTTGTAAAGAAGACTATGCATCCAGTCGTGAATACGAGCAGTTTTGGGAAAGGCTAAAACATGCGGAATTTTTCAGTGGCCAATATGAACGCATCACTAAAAACAGACAGTCTGTTTGGCTCGAAGCCACCTATAACCCTATCCTAGATAGTCATGGTAAGCCGTATCGCGTGATCAAGTTCGCTTCGGATATCACGAAACGGGTGTTACGGCAGCAAGCCGAATCGCACAGTGCGCAAATCGCCTATGAGATTTCCTTAGAAACTGAAAGGGTTTCTTCGGAAGGGGAAAGGATCATATTACAGACAACGGACAAGATGCGTGCATTGGCTGAACAAGTGAAGTCTTCTTCTGAACAGGTCACGGAACTCGGTACACAGACATCGAAAATCACTTCCATCGTCAATACGATTAAAGAGATTTCCGACCAGACCAATTTGCTGGCCCTCAATGCAGCCATTGAAGCTGCCCGTGCTGGGGAATCTGGCAGGGGTTTTGCCGTGGTGGCGGATGAGGTCAGAAAGTTGGCTGAGCGGACAAGCGGTTCGACCAAGGAAATTTCCGTCATGATTACGCGCATCCAGTCGGAAAGCCAGACCGTCACAAACAGCATGGAAAATAGTTTGGCCGGAGTCGAGGAAGGCGTTCATCTTGCCAACGGAGCGGGAGTGGTGATTCAGCAGATACGTCAGGGCGCACAAAAGGTCGTGGATGTGGTGCAGAAAATTTCCTCTACCATGGTTTCATAATGGCCTTCTCCCTAAGGGAAACCTTAGGGTGGTTTATACGACAAGTGATAGGGAATCTGTCATATTTTCGACAATCAACCGCAGTGACGCTTTCCAGACTACCCATCATGATCCATGGGCGCCAAAGGGATCACCCCCCAAGATAATGGCGGGACCCATGTTTCTGCAGATTTAAGATGTACTCCATGGGCCAAGCTGAACCATGGAGCTTCTCCCCCTGCCGAAAAGGCTTCTCAGTCAAGTAGGGCTGGCATGAATCTGGCTTATAGTTCCTTGTCTCACTCCATCGAGGGCTGATTCTGGAACCTGATGCACTGTGTTCTCCTCGATTGGGTGGGAATTTGATGGTCATTGCACAGTGAATCATGATGTGGTGATACTACAGATACATACCATAACCTGAAGGGGAGTAGGAATAATGGAATCGATTGAAGAATTTCTTGCCTATTCTATAAAGTTAGAAGAGGAAGCAGTCTTGCGCTTCGATCAACTCGCAGATTCCATGATTTCTGCGGGAAATCGGGATGTGGGTAAATTGTTTCGACAACTGGCGGATTATTCAAGACTGCATTTGAGTGATGCGCGGGCACGATCCGGTTTTCGTAACATTCCAGCCATCGAGCCAGGTCGATTTGATTGGCCTGATATTGAGAGTCCAGAAACCGCTGCCATATGGGCAGCAGATCCTCTCATAGGGAGAGAGCAGGCTTTGGAGGTGGCCCTTGAGGCAGAACGTGCGGGGCTTGCCTACTATCAAGAGGTGCTGGATACGACCCAAGATCCTGAAATCAAGATTCTGGCGCGGGAGTTCGTTAATGAAGAATCCCTGCATGTCGCTGAACTTAAACGTTGGTTAGCCTTGCATTACAGCGGTCAGGCTCTTCCCATGGATTCGGCCTTGTGACGAGGGGGATTCCGTTTTTAGGACACTGAGGCGAAAATTGGCGACGATCTCATTTCAGGAAGGGGCGAAACGGTGTCAAGCGAAAATCAGGATCAAAGGCCGTAAGCAACAGTCCAAGACTTTCCGACTAAGGTCAGATGCGGTGGCTTGGGCGCGACAGGCAGAAGATGAAATTGCCAGGGGCGCGTATGAAAAACAAAGTTCTTTCCATCTTCCATGCTGTCATTCCATACATTAAGGAGTTGCGCGCTATGGCGGGCAGCATGGAAGGCTGTATATTGATGCAGCAGTTGGATTACTGGTTTGCGTTGAAGCCAGACGGGTTTTACAAATTCCTCGAATCCGTCCAGCCAAAAAGCAAGGATGCGCAAGGAAATCTCATACCGGGCATCGACTCTATCGTACTGGTGATAGCTGGTGCGAAGAGTTGAACTGCTCGCCCCATGAATTTCGCAGGATGTTCGATGCAATCTATTCTGGACTATAATTTCAGGCAAATCACTTTAATTACATGGTGTTATGGATGTTGCCGGGCAACTATGGATACCAATTTGGCGGAGAGGGCGGGATTCGAACCCGCGTTAGGATATTATCCTAAACACGCTTTCCAGGCGTGCGATTTATATATAAAATATT
>JAAGNR010000079.1 GCA_010435995.1 Ferrovum sp.
GCCCGTATCATTGCCGTGAAACAAGTTGATTCCAATGCTGGATGAACAGTGATAATCAACTCCCTGAAGACTGAAAGAGTGGTTGATGGCTTTGAGAACTTTCTCCCCGACATCTTGGGCAGCCGCCGCCGCTTGCTGGGTATCTTCGCTGAGATTCTCGAGCATGATAATGAATTCGTCGCCGCCTATGCGGGCTACGGTATCGCCACTGCGTACACAATCTCGTAGACACTTGGCGACTTCGATCAACAGCAGGTCGCCGATGTCGTGACCGCGGGTATCGTTGAGTACCTTGAAATTGTCCAGATCGAGAAACAGCAGCGCCCCCTTGCACTGACTGCGAACGCTGGAAGTCATGGCCTGCTGCAAACGGTCATGCAATAATCGTCGGTTGGGCAATCCGGTGAGCGGGTCATAAAAAGCAAGTTGGTGTATTTTTTCATCGGCTTCCTTGCGCAGAGTGATGTCAGAAAATACGCCGACATAATTCGTCACCCGTCCATCCCCATCAAGCACGGCAGTGATGGTCAGCCATTCCGGGTAAATCTCTCCATTCTTGCGTCGGTTCCAGAGTTCTCCCTGCCAGTATTTGTCGCGGTTGAGGGTTTCCCACATGGCTTGGTAAAACGCTGCATCCTGTCGTCCGGATTTGAGTATGGCGGGGGTCTTGCCTAACGCCTCCATGGCGCTATAGCCGGTCAATCGAGTGAAAGCGCAATTGACTCGAAGGATATGTTGATCCCGGTCGGTAATCACGATGCCTTCCTGCGTCTCAAAGGCCGTGGCGGCAATTCTCAGTTCCTGGTCGACCACCTTGCGTGCGTGGACTTCCTGTTCCGCCAACAGCGTCAACCGGACGGCCGGAGCAAGCCGGGCCAGTCGGTCTTTTAGTACATAATCCTTGGCGCCCGCATGGATCAACTCCACTGCCTCAACATCAGTAAGAGCGCCGGTGACCATGATCACCGGTACTTCAGGGTGGGTGCGCTGCACGATCTCCAGTGCAACTAAGCCGTTGAAGTCGGGCAGATTGTAATCTGAAAGGATGATGTCCGGATGGAATTCTTCGAGCGCACGGGTGAATGCATCACGCGTTGTCACGCGTATGGAAGTGAAGGCGATACCGGCCCTGCGCAGTTCACGCACGATCAATTCCGCATCGGTTGCTGTGTCTTCCAGCATCAAGACACGCAACTCCCGATTTATGATCGCATGCATGTTTACTTCGCTACAATCGGCGGGTGGTTCACCAGCAGCCAGTAAAGTCCCAACTCCGACACCATTTTGGCAAACTCATCGAACTCCACCGGTTTGCTGATATAACTGTTGACGCCAAGCTGATAACTCTCCGCCACATCCCTGTCCTCCTTGGAAGAGGTCAGTACCACTACCGGAATGCTCCTGGTGCGTTCATCGTTCTTGACTCGGCGAAGTACCCCCATGCCATCCACCTTGGGCAGACGCAAGTCCAGCAGGATGACTTTGGGGCTGTTCGTTACCTGACGCCCGCTATAGGACCCGGTGGCGAAGAGGAAATCCAGCGCCTCAGCACCATCCTTGACCCATACCAGTTTGTTGGCGAGATTGCTCTTCTTCAGTGCACGAATGATCAATTCAGCATCGGTTGGATTGTCTTCCACCAACAAAATTTCCACTTCCACCATCGTATTACTCATGCTCTTTTTCCTTTGTCGGAAAAGTAAAATAAATTGTCGCGCCTTCGTTGACTTTGCCTTCTGCCCACACCCGTCCGCCATGGCGGCTGACAATGCGCTTCACAATGGCAAGCCCGATGCCTGTCCCATCGAATTCAGTCACCCCGTGCAAGCGCTGAAATACGCCAAACAACTTGTCAACATATTGCATGTCAAAGCCGGCGCCATTATCCCTCACATAATAAACGGTTTCATCCCCCTGGACAGAACCCCCTACTTTAATTCTGATGGTTTCCCTGGCGCTACTGAACTTGAGGGAATTAGACAGCAGGTTGACGAAGACTTGACGCATCATGGCGCGGTCACCCATCATGGAGGGCAGATGCTCGATCTCCACCAGCACTTCTTGTCCAACTGTGGCTGACCACAACTCTTCAAAAACTTCATGGGCCAACCGCTCCATGTCAACCTCGGAAAAATTTATTTCCACCCGTCCCGCCCGGGAGAATTTCAGGATATCGTCAATCAGTTGTCCCATCCGGCTGGTATTGTCTCGCACCACATTGAGCAAACGACGGCCTTCATCATCCAGCTTGCTGGTGTAATCATCCAGCAGGATACGGGAAAACCCATCAATGGCGCGCAGTGGTGTGCGCAGGTCGTGGGAAACCGAATAGGAAAAGGCCTCCAACTCCTTGTTGGCGGCTTCGAGTTGCGCAGTCCGCTCTGCTACGCGAATTTCCAGGTCATCCTTGAGCGCACAAAGTTCGGCTTCTGATCGCTTGCGCTCCGTAATATCGCGTCCGATGACCACCAACTCCTTGCGTTCCCCCTCCTTGCTGAATAGCGGTACCTTGCGCGTTTCTATGACATATCGGCCACCATCCACCACGAAATTTTCTTCGCCCACCAGCAGGCATCCAGCTTGCCATGCTTTTTCATCCCCCACCAGACATCCTTCGTGCGCAGTACGGAATGCCGGTTGCAGATCCGCCAACTCCATTTCGGTTTTGCCTTGCCAGGGAAGGCCGTGCAATTGAAACATCTGCTTGGCCGAATCATTGATAACCAGCCAGCGTCCATCGCCATCTTTCAGAAAAATTGCATCGGGGATGGCTTCGATCAACGCGGTCAGTTGCCTTTCGGCCAACTCAAGTTGTTGCTGCTGGTTCTTGAGGGCGGCTATCCGTCCAATGACGAGGAACAAAAAGAGTTGCAAGGCGACCTGCCCGCCGATAAGCCATGCCAACAGAGAATTCAGATGCCTGAAATTTTCTGACAAATCGATTCTGAGATCGGAGGCTCCGTTGAAGGATGCCGGCGCGACATGATGGCAAGACAGGCAATCGGTGCCGTGAAAACTGTGGCTTGTAATATACGGCGTGATCGCGCGCAGCATGGGCTTGCCATTCACCAGTTCGATCGAAATATGGGGAATTGATTTTCCGGCGCTGATGGATCTCTCGATTGTTTGTTTCACCAACGGGTCGTCCAGATGTTCTTCCGGCAATCCGGGGCCAAATTGCCGGACTACCTGATTGGTTCGAACCAGACGTAATGAAGCCAACTGCTGCCCTTCGATGATTTTTTTGATCATCAACTGCCGGTCGACCGAATTGGAAATTGCTCCAGTCACCATCAACAGGTTGGCGTCGTCTATGACCTGCATGGCAACCCCTTCTGCGCGCTGTGTCTGGCTGGAAATTATGTTTGATTTTACCTGTTGGTAGATGAAAAATGTCGTCACAGAGAGTAATGCAATCAGCAAGGGCTGGATCTGAAGGTGAATCTTGTTTTTCAGCGAGAGGCCATCGAACCATTTGCGAATCAAAAACCATGGGGGTGTGGATTTTACCCACCCGGTTTCCCTGATTGGCATGTTGTACTCCTTTAAAGACGACGCTCACGCTGAACGCACAACAGGATAAACCCGGCAGGTTGTTCCTGTAATGCAACAGATCAAATTTCACCCGGTTTTTTGCGTAATGCAATACATCTCGGTGAGAATTTATGGCGATATCCCTGCTCTCAGTACTATTCGCGGGCCGGATCAATAGTTGCCATGCGTCGGCATAGATCGAGATCGACCCAGCCCGCAGGGGGTAGAGCACCCTGGTACAGGGCATAGGGCTGATGCGGTTCCCCTAGGTCGGACAGTACGGCCCCTGCGCCGGAAAAGTCCTGCCCCTGGGTATATTCGTTGATTGTCACGAGGGTAGTCAGTCCCGCAGCGCAGGCTGAACGCAAACCATTCTCTGAATCCTCGAAGGCCAGAGCCTCCTGTGCCGAGATACCCAGTGCATCCAATGTCCACAGATAAATATCCGGGGCAGGTTTTTTGGCGGAAACGATATCTCCGGCCGCAATGACTTTAAACCAACCGGGGCTTTCCGGTCCCAACGCAGTGGAAAGAAGTGAGGCAACATTCTCCGGCGTGGTGGTGGTGGCAATGGCCAGGGTCAAACCCGCCTGACGGGCCTCGTGGAGCAGTCGTCGGACACCGGGACGCAGGGGGATTGCGCCTTTTTCAAGCAAAGCCAGATAGTGACGGGATTTGGATTGATGCAACTGAAGGACCAACTCATCAAAATGTATGTCTGAAAGTTGTTCGGGGTGATAGTGGGCAACATAATGGCGAATCCGTTCTTTTCCTCCAGTGACCGCCAACAGTTCTCCATACAAAGGAACCGTCCACTCCCAGTCCAGACCGAATTCCTGGAAAGCCAGATTAAAGGAGGGCCGATGCCCATCCCGTTCTGTATCCGCCAAGGTTCCATCCACATCAAAAATCAGTGTATTCAAACTCATCATTTATTCTCGATCACTTAATGGCACAGAAATTTCTTGAAGAAAAAAACGAAAATGTACTGTATCTGGACTGGTCTCATTTACGCTACGAGCAGGACGAGGGAACCCGAGACAATCAGGGTAATCCCCAACATTCCATGCCAATTCAAGCGTTCGCCCAGAAGCAGAACCCCAAGGAGCAGGGCGAAGACGACGCTCAATTTGTCCAGGGGAGCCACCCCGGAAAGGGGCCCCAATTGTAGGGCACGGTAATAACAGAGCCAGGATAGACCGGTGGCAATGCCCGAGAGGATCAGAAAGGTCCAGGTATGGAGCGAGAGGGTGGAAAAACGTTGCCACTCATGGCGCAAGGAGAGAATCCCGGCCGTGAGCGCCAGAATGATCAGGGTACGGATAAAGGTGGCAAAATTCGAAGGGATAC
>JAAGNR010000008.1 GCA_010435995.1 Ferrovum sp.
TGCATACCGCATGTCGCGTCTGGTTTCAATCGTGCGCACCAATGACGTGCATGCCTGGGGAGAGACTTTCCTGAATGCGGTGAACGCCGATTGACGAACGTCGGCACCAGGTCGGTGCGACACGTCGTGAGAGGCACTGTATTGGCCCACGGTCCCACAAATGTCGGGTGGATCCGCCGGACCTCAGGGGCCTTGTCCTGAAAAAAACGCGCGGTCCATTCTTGGGGGCATTTTATTCTCGTGCCCCTGGAATGCCGTTGTACAAAGCCCCGGTCGCCCTTCTGCGTTCCAGACCCAAGCGTCAACCATACTATATCCCCTATTCTGTTTTTATAAATCGTAATTTGGCATAACAATTGCTTTGATTGCATTGGCAACAGAACAATGGCGTTCTGAAGTGAGTGTGATTGAACTCCGGGCAACGGCGTCCGCGGCTGAGGGAAAGAAAAATTCCCGATGCAGCGCACGCCGTTTTTTTTTATTTGGTGGCTATGTCATTGCGGAACTTGTCAGGACTATTTGCCATATTCAATAACTATTGGAAACAAAAATGCAAAAATCACTGGTCACCACATTGGCAACCTTGACAGCCGTAGCCGGAACAGCCCGCGCAGATGTCCTCTCTTTGGATTCTTCCAGTTCCGACACGAGCAGCGGTTGGTTTGCCACTGTCGATAAAACTCTGGAGGAACAACCCCATTGGGTGTGCCCAGTGGTGACGCTATTCCCACAACTGGTCGAAGAATATCGCTACGATGAAATCATGCAGAACAAAGTGGGCGGGACCGTGCTGACCAACGATGGTGGGGGGGTTAGAGGACTGGAATTGATTCCATCCGAGCATGTTGAAATCCTGATTGGACAGCCGGGTTACATGAACCTCCAAACTCCAAAAACCACAATCTCGGGGTGGACAGATGAATCGCTGCTTGTGAAATATCGATTTCTGTCTGCCAATGAAGAAAATGGCAATTACGTTGTCTCCGGCTTCCTGGGGGTTAGTCTTCCGACAGGGAACACGCCTTTTACTCAAAACGCTACGGTGACTACCCCAACCCTGGCAGTTGGAAAAGGGTGGGGAAGCCGCTGGCAAGGTGTGGCTGTAATGAGCACGCTTAGCGAAAGTTTTCCCTCTGGAAACCAGAATTACCTGGGGGAGGCCACCGTCTGGAATACCGCTTTTCAAGGGCATTTCTCTACCTATTTCTGGCCGGAAATCGAAACCAGTTTGACCCATTGGAAAGGGGGAGTATTCTCCGGGAAAGATCAGTTGATCGTCACCTATGGCATCAATTTCGGTCGGATCTCCCTCGGAGGAAGAATCAGACTTACTGTGGGTGTCGGTTATCAGACAGCCAATATGAGTGGATTCAGCACCTTCGGAAGCGGATGGATCGCCACCACCCGCTTGTTATTCTGATGAAGGACCGGCTCCGGTTGGCGGCTCGAAGGTGGTTGATATGACAACCATCCTGAGAAACGCGACTTCAACCAAACATAAGGCTCCGGTGAAGACGTTCCCTTCCCTGGTGGATCGTTTCGCTCGCCAGATTTCCTACCTGCGCCTATCCGTGACCGATCGTTGTGATCTGCGTTGTGCCTATTGTATTCCCAAGGGCTTCAAGGGGTTTGAAGTTCCAGCCCATTGGTTGACTTTCGCCGAGGTCGAACGCTTGATGGCGGTTTTTGTCAGATCTGGAGTGAGCCACATCCGTTTGACCGGAGGTGAGCCGTTGCTGCGTGCCCAGTTGCCCCTGTTGGCCCAACGTCTGGCGGCCTTGCCTGGGCTTGAAGAATTGTCTCTCAGTACCAACGCGACACAACTCGAAGGCCATGCTCGAGCCTTGCGGGATGCCGGAGTGAGCCGCGTCAATATCAGTCTCGATTCCCTTGTGCCAGAACAGATCAACTGCCTGACCGGGCAGGATGCCTTCGCTAAAATCATGGCTGGCATCAGAGCGGCCCAGAGGGTTGGGTTTTCCCCCATCAAGATCAACATGGTGATCGTACCCGGCGTCAACGATCATGAAATCGACAGCATGGTGGATTTTTGCCGAACCCACAAGTTGATTCTGCGTCTGATCGAGCCTATGCCCATGGGAGACAGCGGGCGAGCTATTACTCCCTATGATTTGCAGGAGACCCGTCGGCGCTTGACTCAACGCTTTGATCTGGTGCCTGCCCTGATTTCCGGTGGCGGACCGGCGTACTACCTGCAGGATTCTGGCGGGACCTTCAATGTGGGTTTTATTACTCCAATTTCACGTCATTTTTGTGCTACCTGCAACCGCGTGCGCCTGACGGTGGACGGGATATTACATCTCTGTCTGGGCCAGGAGGCGCGGGTTGATTTTCGCACCCTGATTCGCTCGGGGGCAAGTGACGAAGAATTGGCCGTGACTTTGAGAGCGGCTATCGAACTTAAACCGGAGCGTCATGAATTCAGGGAAGCTCCCGAAAAAATCATGCGCTTCATGTCGTCCACAGGTGGTTGATTCCCATTTCAACTTGAGTTTCAGGAGGTTTCGATTTCATGCCAGTACTCGCTCCCGTTCGGATCGGATTGATTAGTGTTAGTGATCGCGCCAGTCAGGGCATATACGAGGACCTTGGTTTGCCAGCGCTGCAAACCTGGCTCGACGAGGCGCTGGTTACGCCATGGCAGGCTTTGACCCGTTTGATCCCCGATGAACAACTTCTGATTGAAACGACCTTGATCGAATTTTGTGATCGGGAGGATTGTGCTCTGGTTTTGACCACCGGCGGGACCGGGCCGTCTCCCCGCGATGTCACCCCGGATGCTACCCGTAATGTCGCTCACCGCGTTCTGGACGGTTTTGGCGAACAGATGCGCGCCGTCAGCCTGAACTTTGTTCCGACTGCCATCCTTTCGCGCCAGATCGGGGCCACCCGGGGGCGTACCTTGATTCTCAATTTACCGGGCCAACCTCGAGCCATCAAGCAAACTTTGGATGGTGTTTTTGCGGCCGTGCCCTACTGTATTGATCTGATCGGAGGACCACGTTTGGAGACCCGGTCCGAAGTCATCGTGGCTTTCCGTCCAAAAAAATGAAACTGCTTGGTATCGTTGGCTATTCCGGGAGCGGCAAGACCACCCTGATTGAAAAGTTGATCCCCTGGTTCATGGCTCAGGGGTTGCGGGTGTCGGTGATCAAGCATGCGCATCATCAGGTGGATCTCGATCAGCCGGGCAAAGACAGTTGGCGTTTTCGTGAAGTTGGGTGTCAGGAAGTATTGCTGGTCACCACCCAACGCTGGATTCTGATGCACGAAAACCGGGAATGCTCAGAGTCCAACCTGGAAAATCTCGCCGCCCGTTTTTCTCCCTGTGATCTGGTGCTGGTGGAAGGCTTCAAACACGGATCCATGCCAAAACTGGAAGTTTGGCGCACAATCACCGGAAAACCACTGCTCCACCCCGACGATGCAAATATTTTCGCTGTGGCAACGGATCGTCCCGTAGTGAGTTCTCTGCCACAATTCAACTTGAACCAAACCGAGCCCATGGCTCTTTTCATTGCGCAACGACTGGAATTATAAAGATGAATCCCCTGTCTCCCGAGGTCGCCCTTGAACGATTGATCGCCGGCATTCGGACTCGCCCAACCACTGAAATCATTCCTCTGGAACAAAGTCAGGGGCGGGTATTGGCTGAGGATCTGTGCGCCCGTTGCGATTTGCCCCCGGATGATGTCAGCATGATGGATGGTTATGCTGTTCGCATTACCGACCTTGATGATCGTCCCTTGCCGGTTTCCCAGCGGATTCCTGCAGGTCGGAGCGCCCAGCCCTTAGCCCTCCAGTCGGTGGCGCGTCTCTTTACCGGGGCCTGTCTCCCGCTGGGAGCGGACGCGGTGGTGATGCAGGAGGACAGTGAGTTGGAAGGTTCAGAAGTGCGCTTCACCCACAGGCCGCAGCCGGGACAGCATATTCGTCGACGGGGTGAAGATGCCCGCATTGGGGATATCGTCCGGCGTACCGGGAGCCGGGTTCGTCCCCAGGACATGGGCTTGCTGGCGTCCGTTGGGATTGAATCGGTGATGGTTTATCGCAGGTTGTCCATTGCCGTGTTTTTTACCGGAGATGAATTGGTACAACCCGGTCATTCCCTGGCACGGGACAAATTTATAATTCCAACCGTTTTGTTTTGCGTGGTTTGCTCGAAGCGCTCCATTGCAATGTCGTGGATCTTGGGGTAGTTCCCGACAATCTTGATCAGACCCTGTCCACTCTCACGATGGCCGCATCTGCAGCCGACATCATACTGACTTGCGGTGGGGTTTCGGTGGGGGAAGAGGACCATGTGCGTACAGCAGTAGAACAAATCGGCCAGATCGACTTATGGCGAGTGGCCATCAAACCGGGGAAACCTTTTGCTTCCGGACAGGTGAACGGGGTGCCGTTTCTGGGCTTGCCGGGCAATCCCGTCTCGGCTTTTGTCGTTTTTTGTCTGTTTGTGCGTCCCTTCATTCTCTCCAGCCAGGGTGTCCAGAACTGGAAACCCCTGACCTACCAGATTCGAGCCAACTTCGAATGGCCCCTGGCAAAGGGACGGACCGAGTGGCTGCGGGCGCAGTTACACAACGATGAGGAGGGCACCTTCCTGTCCCTGGTGGCGAATCAGGGTTCCGCATCCCTTACCTCACTGGTTCAGGCCGATGGGCTAGTGGAAATACCCATGGGGCGTCAGGTTGTTCGAGGAGACACCGTCCGTTTCATGCCATTTTCCGGATTATTGACATGAAAATACTCTATTTTGGGCGTTTTCAGGATATTTTTGGCAGAACCGAGAGGATACCCTCGAGATATCCCAATCAGACCGTGGGTGAGTTGTTGGACGAGTTACGAGCCCGCAGTCCGGCGACTCGCGAAGCCCTGAGTCGTCCGTTCAGGGTTGCCCTCAATCAGACCATCCTCGTCGAAGAAACCGTGGTATTGCGTGATGAGGACGAAGTCGCCTTGATTCCCCCGGTGACGGGTGGATAAAATCATCCTGAGCAAGCCGATTCTTATTGGTGTTGACCCAGCATCCGCCGAATCTCCGGCAGACAGGAACCACATTGGGTGCCGCAGCGCAGGGCAGCCTGTAAATCGGTGAGGGTGGAACCCTCTTTGATGGCGGTTTGCAGGGCATCTTCGCTGACCTCGAAACAGTTGCAAATCGTTCGACTCGAAACTCGAATCGAAGCCGGGGGGGTTGACAAAGGTGCCAACAGCCAGCGTCGAACTCCGGTCACGGTTTGCTTCTCCAAAAGAGCACTTTCCAGCCAGGGGGCCGCCAGGGTCTCGCCTGTCAAACGCGCTGCGATCAACTGATGATCCACCAGAAGGGCTTTTTTGACGATATGGGCGCGGGCATCGTGGTATTCCATGCAGATTCCGCTGACCAGTCCAAAAAGTTGGTCTAGCGGTTTCAGCCAGGCAGCAGGAATCGGTTCGTCGTGAGCCAGATTCAGGATCACGGCAGGATGGTTTCGGCCTACCAAGGAGACACTGGCATAGCCAAAAGGGGACAGTAAGGGAGGGATCTGGTCGAGCCATTGAAGGGTGCACCGTCGTGCTTGTTCGCTATCGACGGCGCTTCCCATCATCACTGTAGTGTAGGGAAGTACGGCGGGTTCGATCCGAACCACTGCATGTTTGAGTTCGGGTTGTTTGGAATGAGGATCGAAGTCTTTCAAAGTCAGCTCATTGACGCCGTGACTGTTGAGGCGATTACGGCCCCAATGCATCGCCATGAATGCCTGCCCTGAGGCAACTTCCTGAGAAGCCTGAAGACGAATCACCAATTTTCCCCGTGGACTTGATACGCTGACCAGAGATCCCGGGGTCAGCCCCCGCCGCGTCATGTCGGCGGGGTTGAGTTGCAGGCAGGGTTCGCGGTCATGATTGCCGAGCTGGGCAACCCGACCTGTGCGGGTCATGGTATGCCACTGATCGCGCAAACGCCCACTGGTGAGATGGAAGGGATAGCGCGCATTACAGCTTTCCGCAGTGAGCGAGGTGACTGGTACCACAAAATTGGCGCGACCATCTGCTGTGGCAAAACAGTGGTCGGTATAAAGACGTGCCTTATCCTGCGTGGCTCCCTGAGGGAATGGCCAGCGTTGTGGTCCCCGTTGATCGAGGATGTCGTAATTCAATCCGGTAATGTCCAGGTCCCGACCCGCAGTGGTGCGGCAATGTTCCTCGAAAATTTCGCGGGGATGTTCATAGGGGAACAGGCGTTCTGCTTCTTCAACCCGTCCCAGTTCGCGTCCAAGGACATGGGCGAAATCGCAGCCGATGCGCCAATCGGCGCGGCTGTGGCCGGGCATGGCCAGGGCGGGGCGAACATGGGTGATACAACGTTCGGAATTGGTGACTGTGCCTTCCTTTTCGCCCCAGGTACAGGCAGGCAGCAGCAGGTCGGCGTAGGCGGTCGTTTCGGTATGGGCGTAGGCATCCTGCACCACCACCAGTTCACAACGGGTCAAAGCCTCTCGGATCAGGGCTTGGTCGGGCATCGAGTGGGCGGGGTTGGTGCAAACGATCCACAGCGCCTTGACTTGGCCGGCCCGTGCGGCCTCGAACAGTTCCACGGCGGAGAAACCGGGTTGGGCGGGTACCGAGGGAATCCCCCAAAGTTGGGCCACTTCCTCGCGATGTTGGGAATTGGCAAGGTCGCGATGGGCGGACAAGAGGTTGGAGAGTCCCCCTACCTCCCGGCCTCCCATGGCATTGGGTTGCCCGGTCAGAGAAAAAGGTCCGCACCCTGGTTTTCCGATCTTGCCAGTGGCCAGGGATAAGGCGATCAGGGCGGTGCCGTTGTGGGTACCATGATGCGATTGATTGAGTCCCTGGCACCATAGGCTCATGGGGGTTGCGGCTTTTCCCCACCAACGAGCCGCCTGGATGATCTGTTCAGCGGAGAGACCACAAATGTCGGCAGCAATGGCAGGCGTGGTTTCGGCAACCTGCTGGCGCAGGGCACCGAAACCGTTCGTGTGATCGCGGATGAAGTCCTGATCCAGTAGTTCCTCCCAGATCAGGACATGTAGCATGGCGTTGTAGAGCCAGATGTCCGTGCCTGGCAGGATGGCCAAGTGCAGATCTGCAGCCGCAGCAGTTTCAGTGCGTCTCGGGTCTACCACGATGAGACGCTGGCCAGGCTGCTTTTCGCGCGCGGCCTCGATGCGACGGTAAAGTATCGGATGAGCGTAGGCCATATTGCTGCCGGCGATCAGCAGGCAGTCGCTCAGTTCCAGATCTTCATAACTACAGGGTGGAGCATCAGCCCCCAAGGTCTGCTTGTAGGCGACCACAGCACTAGACATGCACAGCCGTGAGTTGGTGTCGACATTATTGGTACCGATCAGACCCTTGGCGAGTTTGTTGAAAACATAGTAGTCCTCTGTCAACAACTGACCGGACAGGTAAAAACCGACCGCATCAGGGCCATGGTCACGGATGATCTGGCCGAACTGGCGGGCAACTTTGTCCAGCGCCTCGGACCAAGGTAAAGGGATGGGCGCTTGAGTGCGTTCGGGACGCCATTCAGGAGTAAACAGACGGCCTTCGGGTCGGACTGACTGGAGCAAGGTTGCCCCTTTGGTACAAAGCATCCCATAATTGGCCGGATGGTTCGGGTCGCCGATGACCTGACGCAACCCATGGTCATCATGCTCGATCAATACCCCGCAACCAACGCCACAATAAGGGCAAGTGGCGGCGGTACTGCGTACGGAAGGAGAATGCACAATCACTTCCGCGGTACATGGATTCACTGTGCTCATCGTAATCCTGCTGGAAGTCTGGAAAAATAGTAGAGGGCCACCAGATTGACGAACAATGATAATCCCGCAAAAACTTTAAATGTCATGGCAGGATGACGTTCCATCATGGGGATGGAGCGGGGACGAGTCAGGGGGCGGTGGACACCCCGTTCGAGGGCGACCAGAAATTCGTCGGCAGTTTCAAAACGGTGTCTGGGGTGGGGGGCACAGGCCGTCAGCAGAATATTTTCCAACCATTCCGGAGTGTCCGGACGATACCGGGTGGGAGGGACAGGGGTGGCGAAATGAGGATGCTGGAACGGTTCGATTTCACCATACGGGTATTTTCTGGTCAGCAAGTGATAGAGAGTCACTCCGGCGGCGTAAAGGTCGCTTGACTCGCTACACGGGGTTCCGGCGAACAGTTCTGGAGCCATGTAGGAGGGTGTGCCCGGATTATTGATCTCGGTCAGCAGGTTACCCTCTGAAGCGGCGACGCCCAGATCCAGAATGTGCAGATGACCCTCTGTGTCGATGTGCAGATTGTCTGGTTTGATGTCTCGATGCAGGATTCCGAGCCGATGGAGATACCCCAATCCCTTGAGCAGCCCAAACCCCAGTTTCGTGACCTCTTCCGGGTCAAAACGATGGCCTCGTTGCAGACGTGATGCAAGGGTTTCGCCCTCATGCCAGGTCATCAAGTAGTAGAGGTAACTGCGCATGGGATGACTGACCACCTGCGGAAAAGCACGGTTGATTACTCGTCTCGCCAACCATTCTTCGTGACTGAGTGCAGCCCGTGCCTCGTCATCGCCATGCCCACTCTGGAGCGTCTTGAGAACCAGTTTTTCCGGTCCCTGGGGCGTTGGGCGTGATACTCGGTACAGCATAGTGACGCGCGATTGGTGGAGCATGGCCTCGACGGTGAGTCCGTCGAGGGTCTGACCAACCCCGAGGGTTGGGGGCAGTGGTCGCTGCAATGCGGTTTCCAGCCAATGATCGAAGCAAGGTCCGGGAACCGATGTGATGGCGACCATCAGGCAACTGCAATTGTCACGACTCCCCGAAGTCTCTGCCTGATCGGCCAGAGCATCGGCGGCGACTTGAGGATCCAGAGTATGCGCCAGAAGATCCTCGATCTGTGTCTTGGGTAAAACACTCCAGGCCCCGTCGGTCAAGAGCAGAAAGCGATCTCCGGGTTGAATTTCGCCCTCGAGATGGTCCAACTTGAAATGGTCGTCGAGCCCGACGGCACGGCTCAAAACATTGGCCAACTCGGGATGGGGCCAGACGTGATCTTCCGTCAATTGGGTCAGTTGACCATTACGCCATAGATAGGCTCGGGAATCACCCACATGAGTTAGATGAAAGCGATTGCCACGTAGAACCACTGCGGTGAGGGTGGTGGCCATTCCGGCATATTCCCGACAACGCCTCCCCTGCGCCACCAGCCAGCGGTTGGTGGCGTTCAGCACCAAATCCAGGGAACGACCCACCCCCAGAGTTTCTGGCGTGGAGTAATAATCCGACAGCAGACTCCGTACCGAGAATTCGGCGGCTTCTCGCCCCAGTGCATGTCCACCGACACCATCGGCGATGGCAAAGAGCGCACCTTTTTTTTCCAGGTCCTCACCTTGAGGAAGGGTGGACCCGAGAAAATCCTGGTTGTCGGGGCGACCACCGATGCGGGTGGTCATTCCCAGGGTGACTTCCAGTCGGGATCGGTGTTGGCCTGAATTTTTTTCGAGAGTTTTCATGTCATGACCTGGTTCAGATCCTTGCGTCGGTCAGATAACTGGCTCCCCAAGTGGTGCGCCAGCGACGCTTGACCCTGCTGAGGCCGACCAGTGCCAACAAAGCCAGGGTCGCAAAGATCAGAAACCCGGCCTGATAACTACCTGTCATTTGGCGCGAGTACCCAAGGGAGGATGCCAGATAAAAGCCGCCTACGCCTCCGGCCATCCCAACCAGTCCGGTCATCACCCCAATTTCCCTGCGAAAGCGCTGAGGGACCAACTGGAAGACTGCACCATTGCCCATACCCAGTGCAAGCATGGTGATGACAAAGAAGACCAGGGTCACCCAAGCGTAGGGTAGCCCAAAACTGGCGATGAACAAAGTCAGGGTAGCAATTCCGTACATGATGGTAAGGGTTTTGACCCCTCCCACCCGATCCGCTACATTCCCGCCCAAAGGACGCACCAGAGACCCTGCAAATACGCAGGCGGCCGTAAACAGGCCGGCAGTTTTTGGATCAAGGCCATATTGGGTATTGAAATAGATGACCAGAGAGGAGGCAAGGCCTACGAATCCGCCAAAGGTCACGCTATAAAAGAACATGAACCACCAGGCGTCCTGATCCTTGAGTACAGCCAGGTATTGGGGCAGGGTTTTGGGGGGAGGAGGGTTGGGCGCATCCTGGGCCAGCGCAATGAAGAGTACGAACACCATGGCGAGCGGAATCAGGACCAGGCCAAACACATTATTCCAGCCAAAGAGGGCAGCCAAACCTGGCGCAAAGAGGGCAGCCAGGGCGGTGCCGGAATTTCCGGCACCGGCAATACCCATGGCAGTACCCTGATATGCGGGAGGATACCAGCGCGATGCCAGAGGAAGGGCGGCGGCAAAGGAGGCGCCAGCCACACCCAGCAATATTCCCAAGGCCAGTACTTCCCGATATGAATGGATGCCGTGGAGCCATGCGAAGCCAAGCCCCAGCAGCACCAGAATCTGGCCGATGATGCCAGCCTTGCGCGGTGATAGATGATCCACCAGAAGTCCCATCGCGATTCTCAGCAAGGCCCCGGAGAGTACGGGCGTAGCCACCATTAAACCCTTTTGCAGATGGTCGAGATGGAGGTCATTGGCAATATTGACACCCAGGGGTCCCAGCATCACCCATACCATGAAGGAGATATCAAAGTAGAGAAACGATGCCAGCAATGTCGGGCTATGTCCCGACTTCAGAAATATCTTCATGTCCATGTCGTCATTCCATCGATCCATTCAATCGGTTTAGAAACAAATCTGTTTCATTGCAGCACGATCAGTGCGACTCGTGGCTTGACTCCAGGCTGATCCACCCGTCTTCCAGTTGCACGGGAACGGTAGCGGCACAACCTGCATCGGCTCCCTGGGCTTGTCCATCGACCAGGCTGATCCTCCAGCCATGGAGAGGACAGGTGACATGGGTGTCGGTGACCAACCCCTGGGAAAGGGGGCCCTGTTTGTGTGGACACTGATCCAGCAGGGCGAATACTTGATCGTCAGCGGTGCGGAACAGCGCGATATTGGGAGGAGCGCCACGTTCGACCACGCGCGCGCCGAGACGGGGAATTTCATCCAGAGTGCAAATTCTTTTCCATTGGGCCATGACAAACTCCGATTTAAAGGGACATCACTTCGAATTCCTGCAGATGTGAGGGATTGGCGGCGATTTCTGTCCATGGATCCTCCGTACCCTGAAGGGCAAACAGAAGACGTTCGTAAAGGGTTTGTCGTTGCTCGAGATCTTCCACCACCTGTTGTTTCACGAAGTCGAGGCCTGCCCGTTCGACCCAGTGCACGGTACGGTCGAGGTAGCGCGCCTGCTCGCGGTAGAGTTGGAGGAAGGCCCCCACCACTTCCAGGACTTCATCGTCACTGGCGACCTTGCAGAGAAACTGGGCAACCACGGTCTTGATCCCACCGTTGCCAGCAACATAGATTTCATACCCCGAATCTACCCCGATGATGCCTACATCCTTGATGCCGGATTCGGCGCAGTTGCGCGGACAACCGGAAACCGCCAACTTGACTTTATGGGGGGTCCACATTCCAAACAGCATTTTTTCCAGACGTACGCCCAATGCCATGGAGCGTTGGGTACCAAAACGACAATGTTCGGAACCCACGCAAGTTTTAACAGTGCGCAGGCTTTTGCCATAGGCATGACCGGAGACCAGTCCGCTCTTTGCCAGATCAGCCCACATGCGTGGCAGGTCCTTTTTTTTGACGCCGAGTAGATCGATTCGTTGGCCGCCGGTGATCTTGAGGGTGGGCACCGCGTATTTTTCTGCAGCATCGGCAATGGCACGCAGTTCGGCTGGTGTGGCCAACCCGCCCCATAACCGGGGGACTACGGAAAAACTTCCGTCTTTCTGGATATTGGCGTGAGCCCGTTCATTGATGAAGCGACTCTGGGGGTCGTCTCGTGCCTCGTGGGGCCAACTGGAAATCAGGTAATAATTGAGTGCTGGACGGCAAGTGGCGCAGCCGTTAGGGGTTTTCCACACCAGAAAGGTCATGATCTGTGGGATGGTGAGCAGATGTTCTTCGCGGATCGCTTTGCGAACTTCCTCGTGGGTATGATCGGTACAGGGGCAGAGCGCTTTATGTAACCCATCGGCGGGCTGATAGGCGCCACCAACGGTGGAGGCCAGCAATTGCTCCACCAGTCCGGTACAGGACCCGCAGGAACTGGAAGCCTTGGTATGCTGGCGCACCTCTTCAAGAGTAAACAGCCCCCTTTCTTTGATGGTCTTGATAATGGTTCCTTTACAGACACCGTTACAGCCGCAGATTTCCGCGTGATCGGGAAGGCTGGACGCCTGGGTTTCCCCTTTATGGCCGCTGTCACCCAGGTGGTGCTGGCCGAATAGAAGATGAGGGCGCAGTTCCGTGACTTTTTGGGCATCCTTGAGCAGTTGCATGTACCAGGCACTATCGGCGGTATCGCCATAGAGAACGGCTCCCACCAGTTGATCATCCTTGAGCACCAGTTTTTTGTAGACACCGGCAGCAGGATCGGAGAGTACGATGTCTTCGCTGTCATCGGCTCCCATGAATTGACCGGCAGAGAACAGGTCGATTCCCGTTACCTTGAGTTTGGTCGAGGTGACGGAACCCTTGTAACATGCAATGCCATACTCGGCCAGGTGATTGGCAGCAACTTTGGCCTGTTCGAAAAGCGGCGCAACCAGTCCGTAGGCAATGCCGCGATGAGAAACACATTCGCCCACGGCATAGATACGGGGATCGAAGGTTTGCAGGGTGTCGTTGACCACAATGCCGCGGTGGCAGAATAGTCCGGCCGATTCGGCCAAGGCAGTGTTCGGACGGATTCCTACGGACATCACGACCAGTTCGGTCGCGAGGGTAGACCCATCCTTGAAACGCAGGGCACAGACTCGTCCATCTTCACCGCGCATCAGTTCAGAGGTTTCGCAGCCCAACTTGAACTGTAGCCCGCGGTCCTCCAGTGATTTTTTCAGGAGTTCTGCGGCAGGACGATCAAGTTGGCGCTCCATCAGCCAGGGCATGACGTGGACTACGGTCACCGTCATGCCCCGTTGACGCAGTCCATTGGCGGCCTCCAGGCCAAGTAGACCACCACCGATCACGACTGCGTGGTGATAACGGGAAGCAGCTTCGATCATGGCATCGGTATCGGCGATGTCACGATAACTCAGAACACCGGGTAAATCGTGACCGGGGATCGGCAGGATGAAGGGAGTCGAACCGGTAGCCAACAACAGCCGGTCGTACTTTTCAACCCGTCCATCTGCGCTGAAAACTTGACGCAAGACCCTGTCAATGCGAGTGATGCGACTCGAAGTATTCAGTTTGATGTCATGGTTCTCATACCAATCAACATCATTCAGGATGATTTCTTTGAGGGTCATTTCTCCCGCCAACACCGGTGACAAGAGAATGCGGTTGTAGTTGGGGTGAGGTTCCGACCCAAAAACGGTGATGTCATATTTGTCCGGAGCCAACTTGAGCAATTCTTCCAGGGTACGAACTCCTGCCATGCCATTGCCGACCACGACCAGTTTTGGGCGAGTACGCTCGGCTATTGGACGTGGTTGCAGGCTATTGAGGGGGGGGTGGGCAGTCATCGATGTCACTCCTGAGCAGTGAGGGTGAATTGGTCGGCGTACCGCTTCGGGTCTTGACCGTCCCATACCCCGCCATCGAAAAGGAAGGAGCGGCGGAACGGACTATCGGGCAGAGAGACGGCAGCGGCCTCAGCACCATCGCGGTAAAGGTCGAGTCGTTGTACCTGTTGCGCCACGGCAAGGTAGTCGGGGTGTTCGGTCAGCATTCCCCAACGTTTATGCTGAGTCATGAACCAGAGACCATCGGAGAGGTAGGGATAATTGACGGCACCATCGGCAAAGAACTTGAGGGCGTGGGAATCCTGCCACTGGTGACCCAGTCCGTCCTGATATCGTCCCTGAAGGCGTGCCGAGATCAACTCTGAAGGAAGATCGAGAAAATTTGGCTGAGCCATCAGGGCAGCTGCGATGGTCCGGTTTTCCGAGGAAGAGTCGAGCCAGCGACTGGCCTCCAGGATGGCTGCAATCAAGGCGCGGGCACTGTTGGGATGGTGTTGGGCCCAAGCAGCCGTTGTGGTCAACACCTTTTCGGGGTGATCGGGCCAGAGGGACTGACTGGTTGCCACCGTCACGCCCACGCCCCGTTCAACGGCCAGAGCGTTCCAGGGCTCTCCCGCACAAAATCCCTGCATCTGGCCTGTGCTCATACGTTCCACCATTTCCGGGGGAGGGACACTGGATGTCTGGAGATCGCGCAGAGGATGGATCCCCCAGGTCGCCAGCCAGTAATAAAGCCATAGGGCATGAGTCCCGGTGGGAAAGGTCTGGGCAAAAGTGAAGCGTCGTTTATCGTGGGCAATGGCATCGGCCAGGCTTTTACCCCCAGTGATGCCGCGTTCGGTCAGGGCGCGGGATAAGGTGATGGCCTGGCCATTGTGGTTGAGATTCATGAGGATGGCCATGTCCCGTTGCAACCCGCCAATTCCCAACTGAACTCCGTAGATCAAGCCATAAAGGCCTTGTGCGGCATCCAGACTGCCATTGAGCAGTCGATCCCTGATCGAGGCCCAACTGTTCTCCCGTGTCAGACAAATCTTGATCCCGTGACGGCGGTCAAATTGTCCCAGGGAGGCGATCACCAGACTGGCGCAATCCGTCAAGGGGATGAAGCCCAGACGAATCTCCTCGAGTTCCGGTTTGTCCGTTCCTGTCAGCCAGACATCCATAAGGTTTCCTGAAAACTTGTAAAAAATAAAAACGGCGCACGCTGCACTGGGGATGTTGTTTTTCCCACTGCTGCGGACGCCGTTGTCCAGAATCCAACTTCACCTGCTCCAGAACGCCATTGTTCTGTTGTCACTGGGGATTAAGCAATAGTTATGCCAGGTTGTGACTGCGCGAAAGAAAAATGTGTTTCGGCGCATTGAATCCGGACTTCAGGAGGGAAAGCGAGGATGTTGTACAGTAGATTATTCGAGCAGCACGAAAAAAATGCACAGGAACAGTGCAGATTTTTCTGGAACAGGCTATTTTGGTGCGCTTTAAAAACTTCAAAACAGCAATGAGGCGCTGTCGATCAGATCCCGGGCTACTTGAGCAATCGTCTTGCCCCGTGCCATGGCCAGTTTCCGCAAGGAAGCGTAAGCGGCATCCTCTTCGAGGTGACGCTGTTTCATCAATATCCCCTTGGCTTTGTCGATGATTTTTCGATCATCCAGTTTTTGGGTGGCGCGGGCGAGTTCGTTCCTCAGTCCTTGCATCATTTCGAAACGGGCACAGGTGATGTCAATGACCGGTTTTAGTCGGGAACTATCCAGCCCGTCAACCACATAGGTGGAAACCCCGGCTTGAATCACCCGATGGATCGTCTCGCTGTCGTCATCGGAACCAAACAGGACGACTGGACGCGGCGCGGTACGATCCATTACTGCGAGGTGTTCCAGAGTATCGCGACTGGGGGAATCGGTTTCGATTAGAATGACATCTGGCTTAAAGTGTAAGACCTTGTCCAGAAGATTTTCGGAGGAGGGTAAAACTGCAGCGACCTGATAGCCCGCCCGGATGAGTTGTTCGCAGAGGTCGGCGGTTGATTGCTGGTGTTCGTCAATGATGAGGATTTTGAGCATGACGCCAAAGGACAAGCAACGACCATGCCATTCCCTTGCCACGGGACTGGAATCAAGGTAGTAAACTCTCTCTTTCACTACGAACTCGATCCGATCGAATGACCCTTTCCATTCAAACCTCAGACTTCGATATTGGCGCTGAAATCGGTCAACTACGAGGACTCTGTCCGGGAGCCGGGGCTTTGGTCAGTTTCGTGGGAACAGTGCGCGATATGAGCGGAGAAACTGCCATCACCCATTTGTGGATCGAGCATTATCCCGGCATGACAGAGAAGTCTCTCGTAGCGATTCTTGAAGAAGCCCGCTTACGCTGGCCTTTGTTGGGCGTAAGAGTCATTCACCGGGTCGGGGCGCTGGCTCCAGGTGATGCCATTGTGTTGGTGATCGTGGCCAGTACCCATCGGGGTCCAGCCTTTGAGGCCTGCGAGTTTATTATGGATTACCTCAAGACGCAAGCCATGTTTTGGAAAAAGGAACGGTTTCCCGAAAAGGAAGTATGGGTCGACGCTCGCGCCAGCGATGAGCAGGCGGCACAACGTTGGCGCGAAAAGTTTCCACCAGCGTGAGGTTCGGCCGGCACACCTTTGCACGCTGGAGTTTTCGGATGAGGTGATCGAGGAGCAGCCAATATGTGGGGGCTATATGGGGAATGATTACGGTTGTGGTGGCATCGCCCTTGGCATGGTGGGGTACTCCGCCGAACGAAAAAAACGGGGTTTGAGCGAGCGAACGTCATGACGCAATGCATCAGAGCAAAATTTCGGATTTTGGAAGTTATATGATGAACCAACCCTTTACTCATCTCGATGATCAGGGCCGGGCTCAAATGGTCGACATTGCGAACAAGAGCGAAACTCGGCGGATTGCCCGTGCGAGCGGTCGAATCCGCATGCAGCCGAAAACCCTGTCAGCCTTTCTTGATGTTACCCTGAAGAAAGGCGATGCCATGAGCGTGGCCAGAATCGCTGCGTTGATGGCGGCCAAACGAACCTCCGAATTGATCCCCCTCTGCCACCCGCTGTCCTTGACCCATACCCAGGTAGACTTCACGCACAATGCGGAGGAAGCGTGGCTGGAATGTATCGTCACTACCGAAACCGTTGGGCGTACTGGGGTCGAAATGGAAGCCTTGACGGCGGTCAGTGTTGCTCTTCTTGCACTGTATGACATGGGCAAAGGACTTGATCGAGGTATGACCATCGGAGATATTCGCCTGCTGGAAAAATCAGGAGGCTGTTCCAGTGACTGGCGCGGCGCATGACTGCCATGACATCTGCGCACTACTGTTGGCAGGGGGGCGTGGGCAGCGTATGGGAGGGCAGGATAAGGGCCTGCTGAATCTGAGCGGGTATCCTCTGGTGATCCATGCCCTGAAGAAAATTCGCCCCCAGGTCACGGAAGTTTTGCTGAGTGCCAACCGTAATCACGGTCTTTATCGGGATTGGGGTTTTTCCGTCATTCCCGATAAAGAAGAGTATCTGGGGGCAGGCCCTCTGGCAGGTTTGTATGCCGGGCTGACCCACGCCACTTCTTCCCTGGTCCTGTCTCTTCCTTGTGATTCTCCCTTTTTCCCGGACACACTCCCTTATCGACTGTCTCGGGCGCTTTCGACTCAAGATGCCGAAATCGCCTTTCCGGTGTCGGATGGGCACAGTCACCAGGCCTTTTTGCTGTGCCGTACCAACCTGAAGGACTCGCTGAAAAAATATCTGGACAGCGGCCAGCGCCACGTACTGGGGTGGGTACAAAGTCACCGTTATGTGAAGGTACGTTTTACCAACGGGGATGATTTTCTCAATATCAATACCCCTGAGGACCTGGCAAGGGCGGAAACACGTTATGCCGAAAA
>JAAGNR010000080.1 GCA_010435995.1 Ferrovum sp.
AGACGGCCAGCGCACGCAGAACAAGAAACAGGTTTGCAGAGCATCTTGGCAAGTTTTACAGTAAGCCTCTATTCTGGCACCGGGCATACTTCGTAGGCTCAGTAGGCGGTGCTACGCTTGAGACGGTTCGTGCCTACGTGGATGCACAGGGTACGGCAGAGCACGCAAGAAAGTCAGCGGCAAAAGCCATGCCAAAAACAAAACCCTCCGCTTGACCCCCTGCTGGTGCAAGGCTGGGCGCTGTGCGTGCCTCTGGCATCGGAACTCACCTCGCCTTCAGGCGCACAGGGTGAGCAAGGGGAATGCGCGGACAAGTGTTCACCAAACCAGATCTTCTTCATCTGCTCCTCATCATGAGAAGCCATTATCCCTAAGTTATCCTTGGCTTGAAAGTATCAGGACAGTTCGGGAAAATGTTTGACTTTTGCCGACGGGTAGCCCCTTGATCTCTGCGATGGCGCGCTGTCCAAGCCATGGGAAAACATCATTAGTTGATGGAATTTATTGGTAAATTATTGCTTTTTTGGAACTCTGTGGACTGCTTGATGGTGCCCGGGGCCGGACTCGAACCGGCACACTGTCGCCAGCGTCAGATTTTGAGTCTGATGCGTCTACCAATTTCGCCACCCGGGCAACAGCCATCCATTATAATAGCGTCCATGAATTTATGCACGAGTGATTTTGATTATCTGTTGCCCCCCGAGCTCATTGCCCAAACTCCGAGCATGCGGCGGGGGGAAAGTCGCCTGCTTCATTTGGCGCTTTCCGGGTTGAACGATACCCGCTTTTCGGCTCTGCCCGGTTTGGTCTCTGCCGGAGATCTGCTGGTGTTCAACGATACGCGCGTGATGAAAGCGCGACTCCATGGGCAAAAAGATTCCGGCGGGCGTGTGGAGGCTTTGGTGGAACGGGTGCTGTCCGAAACGGAGGCATGGGTGCAGATCCGTGCCAGTCACGCCCCGCGACCAGAAAGCGTGATCCATTTTACGGATGGGCGGGCGTGGCGTGTTCTGGAGAAGCAGGAAGACCTGTATCGGGTGTGGTTGTTTTCCCCGGCATCGGAAGAGGTTCCGGATTTTGTGGGCTGGCTCGATCAAGTGGGTGAACTTCCCTTACCTCCCTATATAGCGCACTTGGCAGGGGAGGACGATGAGCACCGCTATCAAACGGTTTACGCCCGCCACTTAGGGGCGGTGGCGGCTCCCACAGCAGGCCTGCACTTTGATGAAGAGATGTTGCAACGTCTGCGCCAACAAGGGGTGGAAACGGCGAGTCTGACCCTTCATGTCGGGGCAGGGACTTTTCAACCGGTGCGAGTTGAACGCCTGGAAGACCATCGCATGCATGCCGAATGGCTGCAGATTCCCGTGGAAACCGTGGATGCCATCGAGCGCACCCGCGCCCGGGGGGGGCGTGTACTGGCGGTGGGGACCACTTCGTTGCGGGCCCTTGAGGGAGCGGTGGATGAACGGGGTCAGTTGCAAGCGGGGGCGAGGGAGACCCGTTTGTTCATTACGCCGGGTTACCGTTTTCATGTAGTAGATCGACTCCTGACCAATTTTCATTTGCCCCGTTCCACGTTGCTCATGTTGATCAGCGCTTTTGGTGGCATGACATCGGTGCAACGGGCTTATGCCCATGCCATCGAGCAACGATATCGTTTTTTCAGCTACGGAGACGCCATGTTGATCGAAAAAGATCCCCTTGGGGGAAAGGAGATCAACCCATGAATTTTGAACTTTTAGCCACGGTGGGAAAGGCGCGCCGAGGGCGTTTGCAATTGCCTCATGGAGTCGTGGAGACGCCAGTGTTTATGCCCGTGGGCACCTATGGGGCGGTCAAGGGGGTAACTCCTGATGAATTGATGGATTTGGGGGCGCAGATCATTCTCGGTAACACTTTTCATCTGTGGTTGCGTCCGGGACTGGAGACTTTCCGGGTTCATGGCGGATTGCATGGCTTTATGAACTGGTCGGGGCCTATCCTGACGGACTCAGGGGGATTCCAGGTATTCAGTTTGGGGGCCTTGCGCAAGATTTCCGAGGAGGGGGTGACCTTCCGTTCTCCCATCAACGGAGATCGGTTGTTTTTGACGCCGGAAATTTCCATGGAAATTCAGCGGGTGCTCAATTCCGATATTGTCATGGCCTTTGATGAATGTACGCCCTACCCGGCAACGGAGGGTGAAGCTCGCCAATCCATGGAACTGTCCTTGCGTTGGGCGACCCGTTCGTTACGCGGTCATGAGGGCAACCACAATGCCTTGTTTGGCATTGTGCAGGGGGGCATGTATGAAAATTTGCGGGACATCTCTGCGCGTGAAATGGTCGCGCTGGATTTTCCTGGCTATGCCATCGGGGGCTTGTCCGTGGGGGAGCCGGCGGCAGATCGACGGCGTATCCTGGCGCATACGCCAGATCACTTGCCACTCCATAAACCTCGCTATCTCATGGGCATGGGGACGCCAGAGGATATCGTGGAAGCCGTGGCGGCGGGGATTGATATGATGGATTGCGTTATGCCCACGCGCAATGCCCGCAATGGTTGGTTGTTTACCCGCTATGGCAATCTCAAGATTCGGAATGCTGGGTATAAGAATGATCCACGTCCGCTGGATGTCACCTGCTCCTGTTACACCTGTCGGAACTTTTCGCGCAGTTATCTGCATCATTTGCAACAGGCTCGGGAAATGTTGGGAGCGCGGCTCAACACGTTGCATAACCTGCATTATTACCAGACTTTGATGAGGGAAATTCGCGAATCCATCGAAGCGGGGATGTTCCCGGATTTCGTGGCGCGTTTTCACGACGCGCGGAAGCGTGGAGTGAATTAACTATCGTGTTAGAATTACGAAGTTTTTTTGGAGAGTCCCATGTTGATTGAGAATGCGTATGCTGATCTGGCGGGAGTGGCTACCCCAGATCTTGGAATGAACCTGTTTTTTATTGTGTTCATGTTTGTGGTGTTGTATTTCATGATGATACGCCCGCAGTTGAAGCGACAAAAAGAACAGAAGACCATGCTGGAGTCTTTGAGCAAGGGCGACGAAGTGGTGGTAGGGGGCATCGTGGGAAAAATTGTCGAGCTCGACAATAATTTCGTGCGCATGGAAGTCGCTAAAGGCATGGTGATACAAGTGCAGCGGAGTGCGGTGGTGAATCTTCTGCCCAAGGGTTCGTTGAAATAACAATATTGCCCCATTGACCCTTCAGGAATTTCGATGAATCGTTTCCCCCTCTGGAAAAATCTTCTCATCCTCGTAGTATTGGTACTGGGTGTGTTGTACACGTTGCCCAACTTTTTTGGTCAATCCCCGGCGGTACAGATTTCTTCTCTGGGAACGGCTCCCGCCCTTGGGCCGGAAATGCAAGCCCAGGTGGAGCAATTGCTCAAGGGAGCGCAACTGGCAGAGGTGCGGTCATCCCTTGACGCCTCCGGTTTGCGGATCCGTTTTGCAGACACCGACATACAGCTGAAGGCCCGGGATGTTCTTGACCATGACCTGAATCCGGAAGGCCAGGCACAACGCTATGTGGTGGCGCTGAATCTCGTTCCAAACTCTCCTGCATGGTTGGCGGACATTGGGGCTTTACCCATGTATCTGGGGCTGGATTTGTCGGGAGGGGTCCATTTTCTGTTGCAGGTGGATGAGCAAGCCGCGCTGACCAAACGACTCGAAGGGGACGCTGCGGAAATTCGTGCCGATCTGCAGGAAAAGCATATTTACTATGATGGACTGAGTCGGGAAGGGGAACAGTTGGTGGTGCATTTCCATGATGCGGCCACCCGTGCCTCGGCACAGCAAGCTCTGGAAAGTACTTTTCACGATTTCACTTTGCGGGATGATGGGGCGGGAACTTCGCTGGATTTGATTTTGGCTTTGCAACCCCAGGCATTGACTGCTTTGCGGGATCAGGCGGTAAAGCAAAATATTCTGGCCCTGCGCAATCGGGTCAATGAGCTGGGGGCGAAAGAACCCATCATCCAGCAACAGGGACCGGATCGTATCATCGTCCAGTTGCCAGGAGTTCAGGATACAGCTAAGGCCAAAGATATCATCGGGCGTACGGCCAGTCTGGAAATACATCTGGTGGATGAAGATCATCCCAATCCCATTTCAGTGACCCAATTGCCCCCCGTGGGCGATCTGCTGGTTTTGGATCGGCAGGGGATCCCGGTCTTTGTTCGCAAAGCGGTGGTGTTGAACGGCGATGTGATCACGGATGCAGGGGCTGGTTTCGATTCCCAGTCTAACCGGCCCACGGTCAATATCAGTATGGATGCCAAAGGGGCGCGGGTGATCCGTCAGGTGTCGCGGGATAACATTAAAAAACGCATGGCTATCTTGCTGATTGAAAAGAGCAAGACCGAAGCCATCAGTGTAGCCACCATACAAGATGAGCTGGGCGCTCGTTTCCAGATCACTGGTCTGCAAAGCCCCAAGGAAGCCAATGATCTGGCTCTGCTTTTGCGGGCGGGGGCGCTGGCGGCGCCCATGGATTTTCTTGAAGAGCGCACTGTGGGACCCAGCTTGGGCGCGGAAAACATCGCTCGTGGGTTTCATTCCACCTGGATTGGTTTTGCCGCCATTGCCGTGTTCATGTCGGTGTATTACGCTCTGTTTGGCGTAGTGTCCGTGGGCGCTTTGGCAGTGAATGTGCTGCTGTTGGTGGGATTACTGTCCCTGCTTCAGGCCACCTTGACCTTGCCGGGGATGGCGGGGATTGCCTTGACCGTGGGGATGGCCATCGACGCCAATGTGCTCATCAACGAACGGATCCGGGAAGAACTGCGCAATGGAAATTCGCCGGGCGCCGCCATTCATGCAGGCTATGACCGTGCTTTCGGGACGATTCTCGATTCCAATGTCACCACCGGCATCGCCGGATTAGCCCTGTTTGCCTTTGGTTCCGGTCCGGTCAAGGGTTTTGCGGTGGTGTTGGTGTTGGGCATAGCGACCTCCATGTTCAGCGCAGTATGGGTGTCACGCGGGCTGATCAACCTGATCTATGGGCGTCGCCGCAAGATCGATCACCTTTCTATTGGCATGTAACCCGAGCGCATCTGATTATGGAATTTTTTCGGTTAAAACGCGATATCCCTTTCATGAGTTGGGGGCGTATCACCACCACGCTGTCTCTGATCACTTTTTTGCTGGCGGTGTTTTTTCTATATAGCCGTGGTTTGAATTTCTCGGTAGATTTTACCGGAGGAACCGTGATGGAAGTCAATACCGCTGGGCAGGCCGATCTGACGGCCATGCGTCAGGTATTGGAATCCCTGGGCCTACGGGATGCCAATGTCCAAAATTTTGGCAGCTCCCACGATGTGTTGATTCGTTTGCCGCTGCGTCGCGGAATGACCAGCGGTGCGCTGTCGGAGCAGGTGAAGTTGGCCTTGCGCCAGCGCGATGCTTCCGTGCAAATACGCCGTATCGAATTTGTTGGCCCTCAAGTCGGAGATGAGTTGGTCAAGGACGGATCGGCGGCGTTGTTGTTTGTATCCCTGGGAATTGTGATTTACCTGTCATTGCGTTTCAAATGGCGTCCAGCAGTCGCCACCATCATTGCCAATTTGCACGATGTGGTCATCATTCTGGGGTTCTTCGCATTTTTTCAGTGGGAATTTTCGCTGTCGGTGTTGGCCGCAGTGCTGGCGGTTCTCGGATATTCGGTGAACGAATCGGTGGTGGTGTTTGATCGCGTACGGGAAAACTTTCGTAAGATGCGTGGAGCCTCGGTATCTCAAGTCATCGATAACGCCATTACCCGTACCATGAGTCGCACCATCATTACCCATGGATGTACCCAGTTGATGGTGACATCCATGCTGTTTTTTGGCGGGGAAGCGCTGCATTACTTTGCTTTGGCACTGACCATCGGGATTCTGTTCGGAATTTATTCCTCGGTGCTGGTGGCCAGTCCCATTGCCATGGCTTTGGGCATGACCCGTGCTGACTTTCTCGTGGCGGATAAGAAATCCGCGACCGCATCGGAGTCTCCATGAAGTTGTGGGTAGGTCACTGAATCCGGTGGGTATCCTTCACTTTTTGGCGCATTTGGATGACCATTTGGTGGCGTTGAGCCAACACTATGGTTATGCAGCCGATCTGATTCTGTTTTTGATTATTTTCAGCGAGACGGGACTGGTGATTGCCCCGTTGCTGCCGGGAGATTCCCTGCTGTTTGTGGCGGGGGCAGTGGCCGCCGGGGGGGCATTGACGCCCGGTCCCTTCAATTTGCCGTTGCTGTGGGTGGTGCTCTCAGCCGCAGCTTTCCTGGGCAATCAAGTGAATTTCCAGATAGGCCGGTGGATTGGTCCCAAGGTATTTCATTGGGAGCGTTCAGTACTGTTCAATCCCAAACATCTGGCGGAAGCCCATGCCTTTTATGAACATCATGGGGGCAAAACCATCGTGTTGGCCCGCTTTGTTCCCATTGTGCGTACCTATGCTCCGTTTGTTGCTGGCGTGGGTGATATGGCCCATGGCCGGTTTGCGCTGTTCAACGCCATCGGTGCTTTGAGTTGGGTGGGTTCCCTGTTGTTGGCGGGGCGTTTGTTCGGCAATGTTCCCTTCGTCAAAGGACATTTGACCGAAATGATCCTGGTCATTGTGGCGTTGACTCTGGTACCCGTAGCCTTGGCCGCGCTGCGCCACTCCCTGCGGCGCAAGGGTTAATTCCGTTTAGGAGTGTGATAGGCGCGGGTAAGCGATTCAGCCAGGCCAGTATAGGTGGCCGGTGTTAGAGAGAGGAGACGTTGTTTGTCCTCTTCTGGTAAGTCCAGGGTCTGGATGAAGGTCAGCATCATGTCGCGGGTCATGACTTGCCCCCGCGTCATATCCTTCAAACGATCATAGGCATTGGACATTCCATGCTTGCGCATGACGGTTTGGATGGGTTCGGCCAACACTTCCCAGGCATGGTCCAGATCGGCGCTCAGCTGTAAGGGGGATACGGCCAGTTTCTTCAGCCCCTTGAGGCAGGACAGATAGCCTAACAGCCCATGACCCAGACCTACCCCCAAATTGCGCAACACAGTGGAGTCAGTCAGGTCCCGTTGCCAGCGGGAAATGGGGAGCTTTTCCGCCAGATGGCCAAGCACGGCATTGGCCAATCCCAGATTTCCTTCGGAGTTTTCGAAATCGATGGGGTTAACCTTATGGGGCATGGTGGATGAACCGACCTCTCCTGCTTTGGGTTGTTGCCGAAAATATCCCAGAGAGATATAGCCCCAAAGGTCACGGTTGAGGTCGATGAGAATGGTATGGGTCAAGGCAAACCCTTGCATCAGTTCGGCTAATGCATCATGAGGTTCGATTTGGGTGGTGTAGGGGTTGAAAGTCAGCCCTAAAGAAGTGACAAAATCCTCAGCGATCTTAGGCCAGTCGAGGCTGGGGTAGGCGCTCAGGTGAGCATTGTAGTTGCCCACGGCCCCATTGAATTTTCCCATGAGTTCGATGTGACTCAAGCGCTGGCGTTGGCGTTGCAGTCGCGCCACCACATTGATCAGTTCCTTACCCACCGTGGTAGGAGTGGCGGTTTGTCCGTGGGTACGGGCCAGCATCGGCAAGGCGGCATGTTCCAGGGCCAAGCCATGGAGGTGATCGATGAGTTCGTCCAGGGCAGGAAACAACACGGATTTGCAGGCCCCCGCCAGCATCAGGGCATGGGACAGATTGTTGATGTCTTCCGAAGTGCAACCGAAATGAATGAATTCCATACTCGCCAGGATTTCGGGATGATTGGCCAGTCGCTCCCTCATCCAGTATTCCAGTGCCTTGACATCGTGGTTGGTGCGTTTCTCATGGGTTTTGATTTCGGCCGCATCTTGTGTGCCAAATTGCGTGACCAAAAGATTCAGCTGAGCGCGCGTAGCAGCGGTAAAAGGCTGAATTTCTTTGATGCTCGGGGTGTCCGACAGATGAATCAACCACGCCACCTCCACCTGAAGCCGATAATGGATCAGCCCAAATTCACTGAAGAACGGGCGCAGGGCATCCAGTTGGGTATGGTAGCGTCCGTCCAGGGGGGAAAGGGCGGTCAAAGGATCAAGGGACGTCATGGGTTATTCCAGCGTGGGGTATTGTACGAATCCCCGATTTTACCAGAAGATGCGTGCGCGCTCTGTGGGTTTGAACGAGGCGGGAAAGGGAGGAAAAGAGGGGGGTGAGGGGGTTCGGTGACGGTGTATAATCAGTCGCTATATCATTTATTCAGGATCGGTTTGTCATGAAATTACTCGGTTCCGTTACCAGCCCCTTTGTGCGTAAGGTCAGAGTGGTTTTGCTGGAAAAGCACATAGATTTCGAATTTATCACGGACGCCATGGTGGGGGCCGCGCCTCTGATCGAGCAGCATAATCCGTTAGGCAAAATCCCGGCATTGGTATTGGATGATGGATTGACTCTGTTCGATTCCCAAGTCATCACGGAATATCTGGATGCCGTCAATCCGGTAGGCCACTTATTGCCGGATACTCCTCGGGAGCGGGCGGTGGTCAAGCGCTGGGAGGCCATGGCTGATGGTATTCTGGATGCGGGTGTGGCCATCGTGCTGGAAAAGCGTCGTCCGGAAAATGAACAAAGCCCTACCTGGATGTTGCGCCAACGGGGCAAGATGGAGCGGGGGTTGGCCTTGATGTCCCGGGAGCTGGGAACGCGCTCCTGGTGTACCGCTGACACGATGAACCTGTCAGACTTGGCGACGGGTTGCGTGTTGTTCTGGCTGGATTTCCGTTTCCCCGATCTGCCTTGGCGTCAGGAATTTCCGAACCTCGAGATCCTTGCCCAGAAATTGGCTCAGCGCAAATCGTTCAAGGAAACTTTGCCTCCCTCCTGAAGACTTATCCGCGCATTCCCCTTGCTCACCCTGTGCGCCTGAAGGCGAGGTGAGTTCCGAACTGGCCTTGCACCAGCAGGGGGTCAAGCGGATGGTTTTGTTTTTGACGTGGCTTTTGTCGCCGACTTTCTTGCGTGCTCTGCCGTACCCTGTGCATCCACGTAGGCACGAACCGTCTCAAGCGTTGCACCTACTGAGCCTACGAAGTAGGCCCGGTGCCAGAATAGAGGCTTACTCTAAAACTTGCCAAGATGCTCTGCGAACCTGTTTCGTGTTCGACGTGCGCTGGCTGTTTTGAGATTGTTAATCAACACCGAAATATCCGAAGCCGGATGTAAATGGACATGATCTGGCTCGCCGCCGAATTCAATCAGCTTGCAACGCCATGCTTCGAGTATTTCGTCAAAGGCGGTTTCGAGGTATTCCAGCAGTTCCGGCGTAAGTGTCTTGCGACGATATTTAGTCACAAAGACGAGTTACAAGTGGATTGGTTGTCAGCGAAATATCTACAATTCCAAGGTGCGCGAAGACCAGTATTTCCGCCGCATTGCACAGAAATCTTTGCAGCACGCCGGGCAGCATGCACCGATAGACCAGCAACTTCAAGACCGAACTCACGCCATACTTATCTGAAGTCCCGAGCGTGGTGCTACGAAATGGCGCGGTACTATGGAAGATCGAAGTTCCACCGTTTTATTCTTCGCAGGAATGTACCGCGTGCGGCCACGTTCACCAAGACAAGCGGGTATCACAAGCCGAATTCGTCTGCCTAAGCTGCGGGAACACCGACCACGCAGATCACAACGCGGCAAAGGTTATTGCCATGCGTGGCGTTCGACAATTATTGTCTGGGAAGCGTGTTCAGAAAGAAAAGAAACGGTGCAGGATCACAAGATATGTTGGCCTACGGAAATCCTCCTACACCTTGAACATCTGAACCATTTTAGCTAGGTCCGCAGCAGTTAACCCCAAAGAGTTTGACGATTCTCCCACTTTCTTCATGAAAACACTATTCTTCTCGGCCATGCTGGCAATGGTCTCCACTTGTTGCGCCACATCACGCATAACAACGTTCTGCTCCCTTATGGCGTTGGTAATTTCGGTAACGCCGGAGAGGGATTTTTTCGCCTCTTCTACGATCATTTCTACGGAAACTCCTGTCGTTGCTGCCAGTTTTTCCCCATGTTCCATCGTTTTAACCGCTGCTTCTATCATGCTAATAGCATTCTTAGTCCCAGCAGTGATGTCCGTGACCATCTTGCCGATAGTAACGGTACTGCTGGCGGTCTTATCGGCCAGCGATCTCACTTCGTCAGCAACAACGGCAAACCCGCGGCCCACATCCCCAGCTCGAGCTGCTTCGATGGCCGCATTCAACGCCAGAAGATTGGTCTGGTCGGCAATTCCTTTGATAGCGTCGACAATTTCCGCAATCCGGTTCGATTGTTCTCCCAAGTTTCTGACGGCTTCTGCGGCAGTCTGAATTTCCTTGCTCATGGTACCGATGTCAGAAACCACTTCCTTTACCAAGCCCCCCCCTTCAGAGGCGGTTTTTGCCGAACTTTCCGAGAGTCGACTGACTTCCTTGGTATTATCAGCTACATGACTCAAGCTGACAGAAACTTCCTCAATGCCTGCTGCGCCCCGTTGTGACGCATCTGACTGGGCCATAACGGCCTGCTCTGCCTGAAGCACACTGTGAGACAGGATACTCGCATAGTCATTGAGGAGTTTCGCAGTGGTTGAGATTCGTTCCACTAACGAACCCGTCAAGACTTTGCACGATTGCAGCCGGCAAAACTAAAGTGGACCCCTCTGTCAAGACAGTTCCAGCGCGAGTTTAAGTTTTTCTTCTGACCTTGTTTCCACAGCTGGTCGGCGCTGTCCCGTTGACTTC